>CAJFJP010000005.1 GCA_904384255.1 Candidatus Timburyella stercoris | reverse complement strand
CATATACCGGCACAGCGCCGTTTATGACCAGTGCGTTTATGGCGCTGCGATGCACGTTGCGCGGCATTATAATCTTGTCGCCTTCGCCGACGGCTGCAAATATCATCGCCTGTACTGCCGATGTTGTGCCGCCCACCATAAAAAACGCGTGCGCTGCGCCGAAAGCATCGGCGGCAAGCTGCTCCGCGTCCTTTATTACAGAAACAGGATGACTTAAATTATCTAGAGGCTTCATGGAGTTGACGTCCGCCTTAAGACAATCCTGTCCTAAAAACCTTGTCAGCTCCGGCGTGCCCTTGCCGCCCTTATGCCCAGGCACGTCAAACGGAACCACTCTATCGGCCCTGTATTTCTTCAGCGCTTCATAAACAGGTGCGCTACTCTGACTGAGCCGGCTCATTCCGCGCCTCCGAAGTCGGTATCGTATATATTCATACCGCTGAATATCTCTATCATCTCGCGCCTCAAGCTGTCGGTTATCTCCAGCCGGCGCTTAGGCGGCACTTCATATATATCTTTGTTAAATAAATAGTTCTGCAGCTCAATGTCTTTTATCAGCATTTTTGTATGGAATATGTTCGACTGATATACATTTACATCTATAGCGTCATATTTAGTAAGCGTTTTGTCGGCGATATAATCCTGAATAGAGCGTATATCGTGGTCCATAAACAGCTTTTTGCCGTCTACTGAACGGGTAAATCCCCTAACCCTGTAATCTATAGTAATAATATCCGAGTCAAAGCTGCCGATAAGATAGTCAAGTGCGTTAAGCGGGGATATTGTACCGCAGGTAGATACATCTATATCAACGCGGAAAGTGGCTATTGAATTATCCGGATGGTATTCCGGAAATGTATGTACCGTAACATGACTTTTATCAAGATGCGCAACTATCGTCTCCGACTCGTCCGTCATGTGCTTCTGCGCCACCGGCCGTGTCTGGTCTTTAATAAGTACCGTAACAGAAGCGCCCTGCGGTTCATAATCCTGCTTGGATATATTGAGCACACTCGCGCCGATAATCTCAGTTACCTTACAAAGGATATTGGTAAGCCGCTCCGAATTGTATTGTTCATCTATATAAGATATATAATCCCTCTGTTCTCGCTCGCTTTTAGCATAGCATATATCATATATATTAAAACTTAGTGTCTTAGTGAGGTTGTTAAAACCATACAATGTGAGCTTTTTTGCCAATCCTAACATCACAGCCTTCTAAATAAATTATTTTAATAATAGCATTTTTTATGTCAAAAAGCAACGCATTTAACTGTAATTATTACGTCAAAAACAACAAGGTTTAATGATGAAATTACAGCAGTTTATCCATATAAAAATCTGCAAAAAATTTCTGCCTTAAATACACGGTTTTACCGCTTTTATTTGCCGATACATTATCAAAAATCCGCCACGCCTCTGCGGACTATCAAAAGCTCGCCATGTGCGCCGAAATTATCAAACAGCAGATGAAGCTTCCTTACAATCCGAACTAAGTTATTTTCAATGCCGTTAAACATCTGCTATACAAGTCGATAAGATAAAAACAGACTTATGGCCATCATTGACACCACATGCGCCGCGCATATTTTCAAGTATCCCCATTGCCGCGTATTTATCCCATGTTTGTAACACAATAATAAAATTATTGCCCGATACATCTCCGTCAAATGCAATATCAGTTTAGCGTTTTTGGCCGTTTATGAGCGGCCGCTGGCCTTCAAGCGGCAACTATGTCAGCGCTGAGGCAAGCAAAAAGCGGACGCACCATTGAGGCGTCCGCAGCAATACATAATAAGCAACCGGCTTATCCGCCGTATTTTGCCGATGGATTTAGCTTGTGCAGACTTTTTCTATGCGCCGCCTCAATCTTTTCTATTTCTTCAGGCGTTCCTTTGCCAGTTAAAATATAATTATCTATTGCAGCGTAAGATATGCCCATGTCCTTTTCATCCGTCTGCCCTTCATACAACCCGGCCGAAGGGGCTTTTTCGATTATTTCTCTCGGCGCATCTAAAAAGCGCAAAAATTCATATATTTCTGTAACCGTTAAATCGGCAATGGGATTAAAGTCATAAGCGCCGTCGCCCCACTTAGTGAAATAGCCCATATAGCCCTCACTGCGGTTGCCGGTACCCGCAACTAGTGCCCCGCGTGACTGCGCTATTGCATACAGCGTTGTCATTCTCAGTCTGGGTGCTATATTTACGCCCGCAGCATCCGTTATTTTACAAATCCTTTCAATAGATGTACATATCTCAGATTTTACATCGCTTAAATCTACTGTAACTGTTTCTATATCGAATTTCTCTGCGACTTTAAGCGCATCGCTCATGTCCGAGCCAAAATTCTGCTTGCTCTGGCAAGGCATAATAACCCCTAAGACATTGTCTGTCGCCTTTTTGCAGAGTATACCCACCAGCGCGCTGTCCTTGCCGCCGCTGTTGCCGTACACAACGCCGCTGCATCCGCTGGATTTCAGCATGCCCTTTATAAATTCTACTCTGTCTTTAAGCTCTTTTTTATAATCTCTCATAATTTGTCTCCATTTGCTGCTTGAGTTTTGTCATATACCGTGCCGCAAAGCTAAATACTTTCCCGACTATCGGTTAACTTTTCCCAGGCAATAATTTCTCTCTATACTATTTAACCAGCGGGAAGAGTATTACATCTCTCAGTGTCGGCTGATTGCATATAATAGCCACTAAGCGGTCTATTCCCATTCCCAAGCCGGACATAGGCGGCATGCCGTGTTCCATAGCCGTTACAAACGCCTCGTCAATATCCATCGCCTCGTCGTCGCCGGCATTGCGGTTGCGCAGCTGCTCATAAAACGCCTCTCGCTGTATTATGGGGTCGACCAGCTCAGAATAAGCCTTCATAAGCTCCCAGCCGGATACCACCACCTGGAACATGTCGATAATATTGGAATTTTCATCATTCCTGCGTGCCAGCGGAATAAGGCATGCAGGATAATTGTACAGCACCGTCGGCTGTATTATTGACGGGCGCAGCCTGCGCTTAAACAGCATGTCTATAAGAGACGGCACCGACTTGCACTTGTCTAAATCCGCCTTTTCCAGCAGATTTTTAGACTCAATCGCCCTTTTAAGCTCCGCCGTTTCGGTAAAGCTCAACACATCCTCGCCTAAAAGGTCACTCATCGCTTTTGTATAATCTATCCTCGTCCAGTCGCCGCCGAACTCTATTTCATCATCGCCGAACTTAATCTTAGTGCTGCCCGTTACGCTCTGTACAAGCCCCTTTATAAGCCCCTCAGAGAATTTTATATTATCCTCAAAGTCCCAATAAGCGGCATACCATTCAAGCATAGTGAACTCCTGCAGGTGAGAGGCGTCCATACCCTCGTTGCGGAAATTTTTGCCTATCTCGAACACCCTGTCAAAGCCGCCGGCTACCACCTGTTTAAGATACAGCTCCGGCGCTATTCTCAGATAAAAATCCTTGTCCAGCGTGTTGTGCTTTGTGATGAATGGGCGCGCCACCGCGCCCGAAGCCACCGACTGAAGCTGCGGGGTTTCTACCTCTGTAAATCCGTTTTGCTCAAGATAGCTGCGTATATACGATATTATCTTAGAGCGCTTTACAAAAACATCCCTTACCTCTTCGTTGACTATAAGGTCAAGATATCTCTGGCGGTAGCGAAGGTCAGTGTCCTCCAGTCCGTGCCACTTTTCCGGAAGCGGACGCAGCGCTTTTGAAAGGAGTTTTACACTGAAACATTTTACCGTAAGCTCTCCCGTTTTGGTAAGATATATCTCACCGCTGACGCCTATAAAGTCGGCTACGTCTATATTATTCTTGGCAAACTTATAATCCTCTTCGCCCAAGTCGTTAAGCGAAAGGCTTATCTGCATCTTGGCATTTACATCCTGTATATTCATAAACATGAACTTGCCAAAACTGCGTTTAGATACTACCCTGCCGCATATGGCGGTTTTATCTCCCACTTCAAGCTCCGTCGCCTGTTTAAGAGTATGCGTGCGCTCAAACTTAGCGGCATACGGCAACCGACCAGACTTATAAACGTTAAGCAGCTTTTCCCGTCTGACCGAGTATTCTGTATTATCCTTCGGCTCTTTTTCCAGCAATTCCATTATTTCTTTCTTGTCCAAGGCGTAAGCCTCCCTTTATTTATTAAACGCTGTTCTTAACAGCATTATTATCGCACATTTTATTATATTTTATCCCGGCCTATAAATCAAGAAAAAATATACGCCCGCACGCCCGATAAAGGCAATGCAGACGTATATTATAAATATTTATGTATATGCAGGATATATTTTCGTTTTAAATAATATATTCTACCCTCTAAGCCCTCTCGACTGCCTGTCCATATCCTCTACCACGATGTCGTAAATCTCACCCAATGTGGAGCAATACTCCAGCACTTTCCACGGCTCATTGGTATGAAAATGAATTTTTATACAGGTTTCATCGCCTACCGCCAGCAGGCAGTCACCCTCAAAATTTTTAACAAAATATTCGTTTATGGCGTCTTCATCAAGATTTTCGCCGTCAATTAAAAGCTGTGTATCATATCTAAAGTCTATCATTGATTTTGCTCTCCCCGTTTATTTATTTTCTAATCCGCCGTCGCGGCGTTTTGCTCTGCCTGCATCTCATGATATTCCTTGTCAGTATTTACTTTCCAAATATCCTCGCGCGTTACGCCGCCAACACCCATTATATGCTCAACTGCCCTGAACGCTGTTGCCATTGAGTGGTCCATATTATTATACCTGTGCTGGCCGTTGCGCCCCACACAGTATAAATTGTCAACCGAGTTGAGATAGTCCACTACCTTGTCCATTTCTGCATATGTGTCAAAATAAGCAGGATACGCCTTTTTGACCCTTTCCCTGTGCGACGCCTTTACGCTGCCGGAATCTATTATGCCCATTTTAACCAGCTCGCCGGACGCAAAATTTACAAATTCCTCATCCGACATATTCCACATGTCATCGCCCTCGTTGCAGAAATACTCAAGACCTATCCACACCGTATGCTCCGGGTCCTCAACCATGTACGGCGACCAGTTGTTGAATATCTGTATGCGGCCCATTTTTACGTCCGGCTCTTGTACATATATCCAGCAGTCTGGAACAATGTTGCCGAGTGTTTTTATATTTGTTGTATTTTTAAGATTAAGTCTGTCGACAAGCAGTCCTGCCGTTATAAAGTCGCGGTACGGCAGCCCCGCCGCAATTTCCCGTATCTTCTGCGGCGCTTCCTCACCTGATATATCGGCTATAAGGTCCTTTACCGGCATAGATGATATAAAGATATCGCCCTCTATCGTTTTATCTCCGCTTTCTGTGCTGCATACTACAGAAAGTACTCTGCCGTCCCTAACATTTATTTTCTCCACATTGTGACGCATGAGAAGATGCCCGCCCATTTTCTCAAAATCAGCGGCCGTCTGCTCCCACAGCTGGCCGGGTCCAAACTTGGGATAATAAAACTGCTCAATAAGCGACGTCTCTACCTTTTTGGATTTTATGTGAAATGCTTTTTTAAACATATCGCTTATAACTGCGGTAACAGAAAGTCCTTTAACACGCTGCGCGCCCCAGTCTGCCGATATTTCGCTTGGATGCCGGCCCCACAGTTTTTCGGTATACTTTTCAAAAAACATGCTGTAAAGCGTTTTGCCGAAACGGTTTATGTAGAAATTCTCAAGGGAGGTCTCGTCCTTTTTGACTATGCAGGATTTAAGATAGCTAAACCCCGCCTTTACCGTGCGGGAAAAGCCCATATTTTTAAAAGTCTGCCATTTCATGCTTACCGGATAATCAAAAAATGATTTAAGATAATATATTCTCGACACCCTGTCTCTAATAAGCATAACCCTGTCTTCCTTTTCAGGGTCAGGACCTCCGGCGCAAAGTTCCTGCTGCTTATTCAAAATAATATTATCTTTAGAAGGGCTGCCCTGTATCGGCATAACCGTCTTCCAGAATTCCATTACTTCTTTGTCTTTGGTAAAAAAGCGGTGGCCGCCTATATCCATCCTGTTGCCGCCGGTGCGTATTGTTTGAGAGATACCGCCTATTGCCTCACTGCCCTCGAGTATAGTTACCTCATACTTCCCAGGAGCTTCTTTTAAAAGCTTGTATCCAGCAGTAAGCCCCGCCGGCCCGGCGCCTATTATAACAACCCTTTTCACAGTTTATCCCCCTTTTTCTCAAACACCACATAAAGCATTTTTCTGGCGGCAAAGTTCCACACAAACACTATCGCCGTCATTATTATTTTGGATATAAGCCAGTGTATCCCCAACAGCATGTTGAATATATACATAAGCAACAGGCTAAAGCCCAGTGCTATAAAGCCTATAACGGCATGCATTATAAATTCATAACGCTTTTTTATACCTATCTCCTGCCTGAACACAAAACGCTTAGATAAAAAATAATTCACTAAAATTCCGGCAAAACAGCCTACGGCGGTAGCAATAAGTATCTGCATCTTTAAGATATCATGCAGCAGAAAAAGGCAGCCCCAGTCCGCAACTGTCGCGGCGCCGCCTACAAAAGCATATCTTATCATCTGCTGAACAAGCTCTGTCTGCAGCAAAGCTTTTATTCCCTTATTCTTCAACTTTATTCAGCCCTTTATTATTTATGCCTAATTTACAAATTTTTAATATCCTAATAATAATACAATTTATCAGCAAATTCAATCATTAATTAATATATCAGCAAAAATAAAAGTATATTATCAACAAATATCTACCTTAAATTCACCCCGCTTATAAATATTTTTTACCACCAATCATGCAGCATATGAAATAAAAGCTTAATATTTATTTGACGCATATACCCTCCAACATTATAATAAATATCGGATTTATACAGAAGCATCAGACTTAAGTCGAATGCAATAAATGCAATCTGTAATATAATGCAAATGCTGCTATAAACATCTAATATTTTATGCTTTAAGTCTTAATTTGACTTGGCATTCGCTATATCTCGTCTTTTTAAAAATCATTTTTAATTAGATTAATATTTATTATCTAATACATATTTTTAAAATTATGTGAGTCAGCTTATGAGGTGACAAAGTATATGTGTGAAAAATCAAAAAACAGCTTTGACAAAGTCTTATGTATTAATTATATCACTTTATTAAAGAGCATAGCGGTGGGAATTTTTGCCGGACTGAGTGCAATATTATTCCGCGCCGTTTTAACAAAAAGCAGCGATTTGCTTCATATGCTTTTGTCATTTGGACAAAACCACCCCGTTTTTATTCCAATATGGCTTATAGTTCTTTTGGTATTTGCTCTTTTAACCACATTGCTGCTAAAATGGGAACCGCTTATTTCCGGCTCCGGTATTCCGCAGGTCGAAGGCGAGCTGTATGGGCATTTTGAGCAAAAGTGGTGGCGCGTACTGCTTGCCAAATTTTTAGGCGGCCTGCTAACAATAGGCTCAGGACTGGCGCTTGGAAGAGAGGGGCCGTCGGTTCAGCTTGGCGCAATGGCCGGCAAGGGAATATCTAAAATAGGCAAATCAGGCAGCGATGAAAACAGGCTTTTGATAACCTGTGGTGCAAGCGCCGGACTGGCGGCGGCTTTTAACGCGCCTTTAGCCGGAGTTATATTTGCAATAGAAGAGCTGCATAAAAGATTCTCGCTTAATTTGCTTCTTTCCTCAATGACATCGTGCTTTTCGGCGGCATTTTTATCGCGCCTTGCCTTTGGACAGCAGCCAATATTTAATTTCCAGGATATAAGTATTATTGAATTAAAGCACTACTGGATAATACTAATTCTCGGCATAGTTTTGGGCCTTTTCGGAAAGCTGTATCAGATATGTGTACCGTTCATGCAGGGGATATATGATAAAATCAAATTGTCATTTATAAAAACAGCTATACCGTTTGTTTTGGCTGGAATTATAGGTTTTATATGCCCAATTATGCTCGGCGGCGGCAATGACATAATTGCATCTATCAGCGCCAAGACAGCGCTGTCGTCACTTATTATACTGCTTATCGCCCGATTTGTATTTTCAATTTTAAGCTTCTGTTCCGGTGTACCGGGCGGAATATTTCTGCCGCTGCTTACATTAGGGGCCGTCTGCGGCGCAGCTGTCGGAAATGTGTTTGATATGTTCTCTCTTGGATTTAAAATAGATAACTATATAATGCTGGGTATGGCGGGCTATTTTTCTGCTGTAGTTCGTTCGCCTATTACGGGCACATTGCTGATATGTGAAATGACGGGCAGTGTTGAAAATCTGCTGCCGCTGATGCTGATATCACTCATAGCTTATGTCACTGCTGGCCTGCTTAAGTCTGAGCCAATATATGACACGCTTCTTAGCCGCATGCTTAGCCGAAACAATAAAACAACCGCTAAAAATTAAAGCCCGCTCTTTGCATTGCTTTTTCCAATGAAATATCGCGTTTGTCAAAGCTTTTACATTTTAATAATCTATACATGACGGCTAAAAAGCATTTGCCTTCTTATGTCCATCCCAAAAACAGCGGAGCATTATACCGCTATTTTCTCCGTATTGCTCAGCGTCTTTCCCCTGCGGCGTATGCTCATGCTATAAACGGGCGCTATATCGTTAAGAAGTTTGTGTTTTCACCCATTTGAAAATATGCGGAGAGCGATAAGTTTCCCATATTACCGTTAGAAAATATATGACCTATTGGGAAGCATTATCCGCCGGTGGTAGGTGTCATGTTTAAAAAGGCCATATTGTTATTGTTTTACAGCAGTTTAGTTTAAATTTTTACAATAGCATGCTGGAGATAATTTTTCACAGTTGCATTTATAGAAAATGGGAGCGTCTTTGCGCTCCCATTAATTTATCTATTTAAGATTATTCTCCGCCATATCCGATTTTAGGAACAGCAGATAGCTTAAATGTGTACAAACAGCGTTATAAAATCGGCTGCAACTGCGGCCGCTGACCAAAATTAGATTTTTCGTATCTTAAGTATTGATGTGATATAAACTTCTGCTCTTCTTTAAATTAAATATAAGCATAATGCCACCCGTTTAGTTCTTATCTGAGGTTTTGTTTTTATTCCAAAATTTAATCCGTTTAAGCTTTAAAAGCGCAAGTGACTGGATTATTCCGCTGATAACGCCTCGGATGCTCCGGCGGCAGAATTTTCTCCAGATACATCAGTACCCGAAGTGTTATCCTCTGCTCCGTACATTGCGCGGTACATCTCCATTGCCGCTTCATATATCCGCCCGCCCTGACGCTCAAAAAGTGCCGGATTTATGCCCTTTACATTACCAGACTTCACTGCGTTTGTCTCTGCAAGCGCAGGATTTTCAAGTATGCTCTGAACTATGCCATCGCTGCAGAAAATATAGTCGGGGTTTAAAGACGCCACATACGATGCCCAATCGCTGCCTTCTGGTACGGCTTCCGCCGGATTCTCTGCCCCAGCAAGCGTCATTATATCAGATATAAACGAGTCCTTATATGCAATTATGCCGTCAGACGGAATGAACACCGCTTTTTTCAGCGTCTGCCCCGCTAAGTTTGCCTCATTCTTTATCTTGTTTATAAGATTATTATATGTCGTCTCGCCGTTTATCTGTCCGGTAGTTTTTCCTGCAAATGCAGTGGCGACCGCCACATATACATCTTTAAGGCTGTCAATATTCTGTGCCGCTTCTATTGAAATGACGGGTATATTACGCAGCTTGAGACTCTCGCTTAGCTCGTCATTTAAATTTCCGCTCACTATCACAAGGTCGGGGCTCGCATTTATTATTTTTTCTGTATCAGGACTAATGGCTGTACCCATCTTTTCTTTCTGCGCCGCTTCCTCCGGGTAGTCACAGTCGTTAGACACGCCGTAAAGCTGAGCATAAGAGCCTAATTCATATATAATCTCTGTAACAGACGGCGAAAGGCATATAACCTTCTGCGGTGCGGACTTTATTTCTACGCCGCTGACTGTTGCAGGGAAATCGTCACGGCCTTCTATTGTTACCCCTCCGCCGCCCTCGCTGCATGATGTTAATAATCCTGCTGCCATAAGCGCTGCAAGAAGAATAGATATTATCTTTTTCAATTCATCCGCTCCCTTATTTTTAATTCGTCTGCTTTTTAAGACAGCCTTATCGGCGAAAATAAAATCTACCGGCCGCATTTTTACAAACCGGATATTTGCCAAGATCATCCGGCTGATATACAGCATATTGTATTTAAAGCAACATATATTTTCTTGTTATGCCTTAAAAACAGAATTATATAAAAATTACTTTTGGCTTAAGTACACATACTACCGCCGTTATAAATCAAGGCCAAGATTTATGCGGCCGGCAGCATATTCTATAAACTGCTGCGCTGTACGCGGCGAGCGTACGCCTCTGCGTACGGCAAACCTGTCGGCTGCCGCAAAAAGCGTTTGCTCATCTATGTTTATGCCGTTCTCTTTTGCCAAAAACGCCACTATTTCACGATATACCTTAAGATTGGGGTTAAAGAATGTCACCGTAAGTCCAAACCTGTCCGACAGCGACAGCATTTCTTCGCGCGCATCGGCGTCGTTTGTCTCTTTTGAAAGCTCAGAGGTCGACTTTTCCTTTACCAGATGCCGGCGGTTTGAAGTCGCATAAACCAAAATATTATCCGGCCTTTTTTCAAGCGATCCCTCCAGCACCGCCTTGAGGTCGCTCAGCACCGCCTCGTCCCCGCTTAGCGACAAGTCGTCAATATATATTATAAATCTATTGGGATATCTCGATAAAATTCCTATTAGGCTTGACAATCCGCTTAAATTGTTTTTTGCAAGCTCTATCATTCTAAGGCCACGGCCGCTGTACTCATTAAGCAGCGCATGTATGGTGGCGGATTTGCCTGTGCCCCTGTCGCCGTATAGCAGCACATTCTGCGCCGGAAGCCCTTTTACAAACGCCTCAGTATTCTCTTTAACCACCGCGCGCTCGGCATCGTAGCTTTTTAACGAGGCAAGCCGGATTTTATCGGTATTGACTGCCGGGATAAGGCCTCCCTCATATTTAAAGGCGCTGTGCCTGGATACAATACCATATCCGTTTTTCTCATAATAGCCTTTAAGATAATTAAAAAATGACTCTGTATCGGCCGATATATGTTTTTTATCCTCCGATGTCCATACCGGCGCGCCCGCCGGTAAATCAGATTTTTCGGGACACAGATGCATAAGCTCTACAAGTGTTTCTAAATCAAAAAGCGCGGCGGACTTTATATCATCCTGCAATTTTTCGCCAAAGGCCAGAGCTCTCGACACAGGATTTTCGTCCGTTTCAGCTGCACTGACAAACGCGCCGCAAATATCGCTGCTTTTATCAAATTCCAGTGCAGAACAAAAAACCGCAGCAGCAGCGGACACAATCTCTTCCTTACCCGCACCGGCAGCCTTAAGCCTTACATACTCACATATCTGGCGCACTACAGGCTCATTAATCACGCCTTTATAAACCGTCGCCGACGCTATTCTTAAGCTTAACTCAGTTATATTCATTGCTTTACTGCCTCCTGTTTTAATAATTGTAAACGCATGTAAAGCTCAAGTCAAGTCAAACAAAGCCCTTATTGTATAACTGTTTAGCTAATTTTGTCACATAATCAAATATAAGGATTAAAGCTTCGCTTATTTACTCCGAATATATTTATAATAATCTTTTTGCTTTTTTATGCAGCATATATAATTATTATACAGATAAATATCAATGCAATAACGCAGTAATTTGTACAGTTTACCGCCTTCTCTGATGCTGGGTCAAGTCTGCTGTACACTTGTATGTCTGCTGCAAGCCGCTGCATACATCGCAGCATAACTACACAAAATCTATGCATGACATTGAAATATGCTATTTAAATAAATTTAACAAAAATTTAGACCGGTTAATCTTTCCCTCATATCATGTCTAAGCCAAAATAGATAGACTGCTGCCCAGCCTATATTACCTTTGCTTATATTGTTCATATTTAAAACTGGCATAAATTCTATTTCTTATCAATCAGCTCTTTTGCCTGTTTTCCTGTTAAATGCTCAACTTTAAGCTCAAGCATACATAAGTTTGCATACCCCGCTTCGATTGCCCGCTCTCTCTTTTCAATGCTGTCCTGCGAATTATATTTAATTGCCAGCAAAGCAATAGCTTTTCGTATTTCTTCCTCATCTTTTAAAATTCGTATTTTGCCAAACGCAATTACGCTTTTAAAATATGAAGTATATTCCTCTGGTCTCACATCATCTCTTGCTATAACGCAAAACGACGCTTTATCATTTGACTTTATGCTGTCTATCTTATGACCTGTCTTTGCGGAGTGGAAAAATATCTTTTTATCATTATAAACAAAGCTGAGCGGAACAGCATAAGGATATCCGTCATCTCCTTCCAGTGCCAGTACACCAGAACTTCCATTAACTAATATTTCGCTGCACTCCTCTAAAGAAAGCTGCTGATTTTTTCTTCGCATTTGCCTAAACATAATTACTCACCTAAAATGTAATTTTAAATTTATCTTAACACATCGTAAATTTTGCATCAATATATTTTACGTTATATTCACAGTTTATAAAAGCTTTAAGTTGAAACATTATGATTTAGGTAGTATAATAAAAAAATATAAATACGCTGTGTGGAATATTTCCAAAAATATCACTGAGATATGCTGATAGTTTTTGATTAATACATGGCAGAAAATTTTGTGCACCGCAAAAGTATAATAAAAAACACAGGAGCTGTTTATGAAATACAGGAATCCAACGCTAATGGAAAAAATAGTGCGTGAAGAAGAGCAGCGCATATTCCGCGCCAATGAAAACTGGTCACATCTTGGTGGCAATACTACAAAACTCTGCAAAGCTTTCTATTTTATCGCCGCGATTTATCTCCTGCTTGTTAATGCGGCTTATATTTTTCAAATATTTTTAAATCTGGAGGACGCTGCCATCTATCCGGATAACTATGATATTGTTCAGCTTCGCTCAGCGCTTATTGTTATGTTCTCGGTAAGCGCTGCTATGATAGCCGCATTTATAGTTATGATACTTAAAAAATATCTGCTTACATTGATATTTGCACTGCCCGCCGGTATAATCACGTTAATTTTTTTCCTTAGCGAGACAGAGCATAGGCGCCTTACTTTGGAAAATGGTACGGAGCGTTTTGTGTTGCAGCATTTGCTGCCTATAATAGTGTATATTTTAGCTGTTATAATAATTTATATCATATGCTTTAAAGATAAAAAGAATATATTTAAAAAGTACGATAAAGCAGAGGCCTTGATATATGAGAAGTATAAAAAAGAGCATCCGCATGTCTCTAACGACGAGTGGAAGAATTATATAAAACAGTATAATGTATATGAGGATGCCGACAACATAAAAAAGAAAAGGGCAGAAAAATCCTGACAGTTCTGTGCTGTATGGATTTTCCTCAGTTGCTGGTTCAGCCATGAAATTGGGGCTCTTGCATTTTTTAACGGCAGCGATATATTAATCTTGACAAAACACATATATAGGCAGTATATTAATTTAGTCATGTATCCGCCCGTGGCGCAATTGGATAGCGCAATGGATTCCGATTCCAGAGGTTGGGGGTTCGAATCCCTTCGGGCGGGCCACCAGGCTGAGCCTGGACGCATGTTCGCGTTCCGGGCTCAGTTTTTTATTTTACCTTTTCACTCGCGTTTTCTGTGGGTATCTATTTTGTCAATGCTTTCCACCAGGCTGAGCCTGGACGTATGTTCGCATTCGGGCTCAGTTTTTTATTTTACCTTTTCACTCGCGTTTTCAGTGGGTATCTATTTTGTCAATGCTTCCCACAGGCTGAGCCTGGATGCAAGGTCGCGTTCGCACTCAGTTTTTATTTTACTCACTGCCCATAAATCACCTATATCTCCAGACTATTGTCACCAGACTGAGTCTTGAGGCAGTACGTGCGCCGGCTTTTTACTAAAGTTTGGATACATGTGGTGTCAACATATTTTTATAACTTCTTTATATGTCTAAGTAAGCTTTATATTGCTACGGTGACATTTTAATAAAAAGCTAAAATTTAAATTGTTTAGGTGAAAGTCTGCATAACTTTTAAAAAGGCTGGAATGTTAAATTGCTTAATTGTACATTGTCAAAAATAATATTTTAAATTTAAAGTATAGTGCTATTTTGAAATTAGTTATATAGATATTGGCTGTTATGGATTCCCATAAAAATATGCCAACTATGCACGGGCAAATGATTTAAAAGACTGGAAAGGCATAGATCTCTTGACTCATAATCTTGTCAAAGACTCGGTTGACAAAAGTATGATTATTACATATAATGATTACTAAAATAATATTGAGAAAAGGAATTGAACCCAAAATTATGGACGACGCCGATAGTAGCGACGCTGACCGAAGTAATATTTATTTGAAACTGAATAAGTTTTATATATTAGGCATAACCTGTATCTAACCGTTAGAAAGCAGGCTATGCCTTTTTGTGTTTCTTTTTTGCTGGTCACCGCTGAAAGGTGGTCAAAAATATATTATTTTTTTAAAGAAAGGAATGGTTTATCCAATATGGATAATCACAAACGCAAGCCTTGGCATGCTCAGCAAATTACAGAAGTTTATCATAGTTTACACACCTCTGAAGATGGGCTAAGCGATGCCGAGGCTGCTGAAAGGCTTAGAAAAAATGGGCGCAATGAGCTGCGCTCAAAGCCGCCAAAGACTATTTTGCAAATGCTGAAAGCACAAATTTTTGATCCAATGGTACTCATTCTTATAGGCGCATCAGCACTCTCCGCTTTTTTACGAGAATGGACAGAGGCGTTGGTAATTTTTATCATCGTTATTGTCAACGCAATCATCGGTATTGTGCAAGAGAAAAAAGCGCAATCGTCGCTGGAGGCGCTGCGTAATATGAGCGCCCCCACTGCCCGCGTACTACGACAGGGCGAGGAAAGTATTATCCCTGCCGGCGAGTTGGTTATAGGCGATATTGTAATGCTAAGTGACGGTGACATGATCCCGGCCGATTTGCGGTTAATTGAGTCTGCAAATTTAAAGGTTCAGGAAGCGTCTTTAACAGGAGAATCCGTCCCATCTGAAAAAGAAGCAGAAGATATTTTGCCGGAAGATTGCCCTCTCGGTGACCGCAGCAACATGGTATATACATCTGCTATTGTAACCTACGGACGCGCAGCGGGTGTTGTAGTTGCAACCGGTATGAATACAGAAGTGGGAAATATTGCCGGCATGCTTGATAATCAGGATGATATGGATACCCCTCTTAAACGGAAGCTAAATGCGGTTGGCAAAACTCTTACTATAATAGGACTTATTGTCTGTGTTTTGATTTTTGCCATTGGCGCATTGTACCAACGTCCTCTTATTCCACAATTTCTTGTTGCAATTTCTCTGGCAATCTCCATTATCCCTGAGGGATTACCTGCAACGGCTACAATTGTAATGGCGTTGGGCGTACAGCGTATGGCAAAGAAAAATGCGCTGATACGCAAACTTCCTGCTGTGGAAACTTTGGGAAGCGCTACTGTAATTTGCTCAGATAAAACCGGTACCCTCACTTTGAATAAAATGACCGTAACGCATATTGCGGTTAACGGAGATTTTGAGGCCGGGAAAACCACGCCGGTTGAAGATGCTTCTCAACAGCATCCGGAGGTATATAGAGAACTGGTCTATGCCGCCGCCCTTTGTAATGATGCAAGCCTTGATCCGGACCGTAAAGGTGAAATTATCGGCGATCCGACCGAAGGTGCGCTAATTTACATGGCTCAGGCTTTTGAAATTGATCATGAAAGTTTGGAAGATGAATACCCGCGCTTATTTGAACAGCCCTTTGACTCTGATAGAAAGAGAATGACAACGGTACATCAAATTGATAACCGCATAATTGCTTATACAAAAGGTGCAGTAGATGAGATGCTTTTCCTCTGCACGCACATTCTGACTTCCAGCGGAGTGCGGCCTATTACAGTAGCAGACAAAGAACATATTACAAAGCTCTGCCTTTCTATGTCAGAAAACGCACTGCGTGTACTTGGATTTGCCATGCGCACTTTGCCGGCTTTGCCAGCGGACGATGATGAAAATGTAGAGTTTGACATGACATTTATCGGCGTAGCTGGCATGATAGATCCGCCGCGGAAAGAAGTAGCTGAATCTGTACGCACTTGTCGTCAAGCTGGTATTCGAACAATTATGATTACCGGCGACCATAAAATAACGGCTCTCGCTATTGCAAAAGAGCTGGAAATCTATCGAGACGGCGATACAGTAATTTCCGGTGACGAGCTTGACAATATGAATGATGATGCTCTTGACAAAGTCGTTAAAACTACTACTGTTTTTGCCCGTGTATCGCCTGCCGATAAATTTAGAATTATTCAAAGTTTAAAACGCACTGGTGAAGTTGCCGCTATGACCGGTGACGGTGTAAATGACTCTCCCGCATTAAAAGCGGCGGACATCGGTGTTGCTATGGGCATAACCGGCACGGATGTAGCTAAAGACGCCGCTGATATGATTTTGCTTGACGATAGCTTTACTACGATTGCCTATGCCATTAAAGAAGGCCGACGTGTATATCGAAACATCCAAAAGGTTATACAATTTCTTCTGGTTGGTAATATAGCAGAAATTCTAACTTTGTTCATTGCCACATTATTTAATTGGGAGGCTCCTTTGCTTGCGGTTCATATTTTGTGGGTAAATCTTGCTACAGCCACCCTGCCTGCGTTGGCATTGGGTATTGATCCGGCAAGTAAAAATATTATGAAACATCAGCCTGTTAAATCAGGTACTCTATTTGAAAAAGATTTAGTACGCCGTGTCATTACACAAGGCATTTTCGTGGCAGCTATAACTACCTGTGCATACTGGATTGGCGCACATCTGGGCGGTCATTTCGCCGGGCAGACCATGGCATTCTGTGTACTGGCCTTTTCACAGATGCTGCGAGCTTTTAATCAGCGCTCTAATACAGAGCCTATTTGGGTGAGAGCAGAAGGAATAAATGTATGGCTGGTAGTTTCTTTTCTTGCCTCTGCACTGCTAATGCTATGTATTTTGTTTATTCCGGCTTTGAGAAATGCATTTCAGCTTACTTCACTGAACGGCATACAATGGCTTATTGTAATCGGGTTATCTTTACTCTCCATTGTTCAAGTGGAAATTGTAAAGCTTGTAAAGCGGATTTATAATAAATCTATTCGCATCCATAAGCAGTAAAATTAATAAAATTGTATCTAACATTTGACTTTGTATTTAATCTCTCCCATTTGTTCACCCTTTTTACGAAAATCTAAGGGAGACAGCATTTTTCATGCTGTCTCCCTTAAATCTTATTTTTCTTAAATTATAATAATTACTTTTTTAAAAATTCCTCTACAGTGTACTTCGGCCGCGCTTTTACTTCAATATATATCTTTCCTATATATTCTCCAATTACGCCAAGACAAAACATAATAATACCGCACACAAGCCATATTGAGGCAATCGTCGCAGTCCAGCCCGGCGCCGCTGTGCCCATAATCTTAGATATAAGCGCATAAAGTATGCCAAGCACACTGAGCAGCGATATTATTATGCCGACATTTGATATCAGCTTAAGCGGTTTTACGCTGAACGACGTTATTCCGTCAACAGCAAAAGATATCATCTTTTTAAGCGGATATTTTGATTCACCGGCAAAGCGCTTATCGCGCTCGTAATATACTATGTCGCTTTTAAAGCCCATGAGAGGCACTATGCCGCGCAGAAATAGGTTTACCTCCCTGTACTCGCTGAGCGTATTAAGCGTACGTTTGCTCATTAAACGGTAGTCTGCATGATTATTTATTATCTCAACGCCCAGCAGCTTCATAAATTTATAAAAGCACGCCGCCGTAAACCGCTTAAAAAATGTATCCTTTTTTCGGTTGCTTCTCACGCCGTACACTATGTCGCAACCATCGATATATTTCTGTACAAATTCATCCAGCACGCCTATATCGTCCTGCAAATCCGCGTCCATCGAAACGGCGCAGTCGCAAAGCTCTTTAGCTGACATAAGCCCTGCTAATAATGCATTCTGATGTCCTCGGTTATGCGAAAGCTTAAGCCCGCAGACATACTCATTTTCACTGTGAGCTTTTATTATTATTTCCCATGTGCTGTCTTTGCTGCCATCATCAACAAACAACATACGGCTCTCACTGCTGCATAAGCCGCTGCCTATCATCTCGCACAGCTTTGCGCTAAGACGCTTGATTGTTTCCGGCAGCACCTCCTGCTCATTGTAGCAGGGTATTACAATATATAAAACCGGGGCCATTCGCTTTCACCTGTCCTACTTTGGATGTAGCCTCAACGACTTCATCCATTTGAAAATTAAACCGCTTTATTATTCGCCGAGGCCGGTATTTTGGCCGTCAGCATCCGCTTTGTCTGACTTATCGGAAAGGCCGTTCACATCTTTGCAAGGCCGCTCTTCTTTGCCGGTATCAGCAGTATCGTTAGGCGCCGCCGGCTCTCGGTTTGCCGTATCAGATGTATTTTCTTCTGTCTCCGGCTTTATGTCAGGCTGCTCATCATCTTTCTCTTGAGGCGTTATATCCTTTCCGCTGCTTACGTCATGAGTATAATTTCCGCCGGTTTCGGCGTCTTTTGCCGGCTGGTTATCCATATTAAGTCCTGCTTCTGTATTATTATTTTCAGAACTCTGCTCATCCTGCGGTGCGCCGTTGTATTCATCATTATATTGCCCGCCGCTTGCCCTGTCACTCTGTGGCAGATTTACTTTAAATCCAGTATTAACGGCATCATCATCAAATACCTTTATTGCCTGCGCACGGCGCTCGCGCTCAAATACTTCCATATTATCTCTGGAATATACCTTCCAAAGAATTACATATATAATCAGCGCTGCAGCCGCGCCAAGTGATATTAAAGCACCCCAGCCAAGGCCAGGCGTCATGTAATTAAAACGTATTGTATGCTCGCCGGCGCCTACTCTTACCGCCATAAAGCCTATGTTTACCTGCTCTATGTCTACCGCCTGACCGTCTACCGTCGCGCTCCAGCCATCCTCATAAGGCACGCTGAAAAATACCAGCTGCTCTGAGTCAAGATTTATCGTGCAGTCAAAACCGCGATTGTCGTAAGCAAAATAAGACGAACACTGAAGATTTCGCTCTGCAACGTCCTGAACAAGCGCGTCATAGCTGAAATCTAATTGGTTTTTTACACTCGTGCTGCCTGTCGAGCTGCCGTCCTCCGTCATCTGAGTCGAATCTACACTCTCGTCTACAAGCGTATCAGCAATATTTGTCAATATATCAGAATGCCGCGCAATCTGCTCATCATCCAATATAAGCGCCTTGAGCATTAGATGCGCTCTATTCTTCTCATCTATAGAATCCGCTGTTGACTTATCTGCATATGTGTCATAAGCAAAGCCAAACGGTATAAAGTTAGTATTTTCATATATTTTAAAATCATTCTGAGTGGCGTAATAATTATAGCCTTTCATTTTTGTTGAACCGCTGGCGGACTCAAAATTACTGCTGTCGCCGGCATAATCAAACATCCATTTTACCGAAAGCAGGCTGCGCAGCGCTTCATCGTCATATTCCGGACGCGATGCAACGTCCCGCGTTACGCCGACATACTCATAGAAATTCATTATAGACACCGGCACCACCGAGTGGAAAGCATTTATTGTAGGCAGCTCAAGAAACATGCCGGCATTGTCCATGCAGTCGTAAAAGTCGGTGCGGATAACGCCGCTGTCCGGCAGAGTAATTTTATCCGCGCCCCTTATATAATTGTTTATTACCTCATCTGAGTCGTTTGAGTGAGTTTTGCCGCCCGCTACAAAGTAAGACGAATATATCACCGACACCGCCATTACCACAAAGACGGTCGTTTTAAAGAAATTCTTCGCCTCCTTTGGCTTTCGCATCATAGTAATAAGCAACGCCAAAATGACGAGGCTTATCGCCGCAATAGCGCAGGTTATCCAAAAGCGCGAGGTAAACTCATGGTCGTAAAGTCCCCACTGCGTTACCTTGCCGTTGCCATCCGTCTTGGCCGGCAAAAAGCCTATTACTAATATAAACGCCGCCGTTATTCCCGCTGTCCATTTTAGTCCCTGCCACCAGTTGACATCCTTGTCCTCAAATGAGATTACCGTAGCAAGTACTATCATGAGCACCAGCATGTAATACCAGCGCGCATAATATGCCGAGTTCGCCATATAGAACAAGCTGTTAAGCCCCGGCACAAGCGCCATAAAGAAGAGTATTATTATTATGCGCTTGAGCCAGTGCCCTTTCTTGGCGCACATAAAGCCTATAGCACCAGTCATGCTGAATACCGGCAGCCACGCCGCAAGCGATGACCACTTTACATCCGACCCCGTAAAGAATACCGGGCGAGCCGGCAAGTCCGGCGGGAAGAAAAATACCTCTATGGCGTTAAGGAATATTTGATTCTTACCGTACAGCACATTGTCCCAGCCCATAAGCTGACTGCTGGTGCGCGGATTGGCAAGCACCGTCAGTGCCGTCGGCAGTAGCAGTACCGCTGCCAGCGCGACGCCTATCACCGCTTCAAAAAGCAGCCATCCAAACCGCGGCATGGTTATGCTCCATTTGCCGGAAAGCATGCGCAGCAGCCAGTATATCATTACAAATACTACCATGCCGGCAAAGAAGAAGTAGTTCATAAACGCGGCAGCAAACACCGCAAGAGCAAAAACTCCCTTTTTATTCTCCTCCATATACAGCTCTAATGTATAAAGAAGTATGGGGAAAATGATTATCGCTTCGTGGAAATGATTAAAGAATATATTATATATTGAAAATCCCGAAAATGCATAGAGCAGTCCGCCAATAACAGCGCTTTGCGGCTTTACAAAACGCCTGAGATATATATAAGCCGTTAAAGACGCGCATGAAAATTTAAGTATGAGCAGCGGACCCATTAAGTACGGCACCATCCAGCTCGGGAATGGTATGGTCAGCCAGAAAAACGGACTTCCTAATAAGTAAAACGAATATGAGCTTATAAAGTTTACACCAAGATCGGTGTTCCAGTTCCAGAATATATCTCCCGACCGTACTGCGTCGTGGCACATTTTATAAAACGGTATCTGCTGTACGTTAAAGTCGCCATAAAATAAAAAGTAGCCTCCGTCCTTTATCATAAAGGGGATGAACAGGGCACAGGCGGCGATAAACGACAGCCCAAACGCCATTAAATAAAGCTCTTTCTGGTTTGTCTGCTTTATCCCGCTTCCATTTCTTTGAAATATCTGCATTTATATCCCATCCTACGTTTTTATAATTTACATTATAACAGCACTGCTTCAAATAATAAAGTAAATTTTTGCCCATTTACATATCAATGTGTGTGAATTATAATAAATTTGCCGAATATGTAATAAGGAGCCAATTATGAGCAAAAATCAATTTTACGCCATGCTTTGGCGCATGAAGCATATATACAGATGGGGGCTTATGCGTAACCTGCGTCAGGAAAATTTGTGCGAGCACAGCTTTGACACCGCTGTTATAGCACATGCGCTGTGTATAATAAAAAACCGCCGGTACGGCGGTAATGTTGATGAAAACATGGCTGCGGTTGCAGCACTCTTTCATGACTGCAGCGAGATTATAACGGGAGATCTGCCTACGCCTGTAAAATATTATAATCCTGAAATAAAAACTGCTTATAAAAGCCTTGAGACTGTCGCGTCCAACCGTCTTATATCCTATTTGCCGCAGGACATACAGCCCGACTACCGCAGTGCATTTGATGGAAGCAGCGAGGAAATAAACCGCATAATCAAGGCTGCTGATAAACTGTCGGCGCTTATAAAGTGTATTGAAGAGGAGAAGATGGGCAACAATGAATTTCGTGATGCCGCAAAAACTATCCGGCATACGTTGGAGGAGTACAGCATGCCGGAGGTTGACTGCTTTTTAAAAGAGTTTATTCCAAGCTTTTCTATGTCGCTTGATGAGCAGAGCGAGACAGATGGTAAATAATTTTTTCCACTATTTGTTCATAGCATCCGCCGCAAATTATATTCTTACAGAAAAATGCATGTGCATATATTAAGCATATCGATGACAAATAAAATACAACGCCAAGCAGCAATATATGTATCATGTTCCCATACAGCTAATATAAAATAATTTTAAATGTCTGCACTATGCATAAGGACATGCTTATTACCAAGCCTAACTTAAGAAATCTATTAAGGTGTTTTAAAATATGCAGATATTTTTTACCTAATTTTTTGTTGAATTTGGATAGCAGCTTTTTATATTTTTTATGATAAAGTTTTAAGCTTTTGCCTCTCTCTTAAGCTAAAAATTATTTATATAAAAATGATTGACCTGCTCTATTTCTATCTCTATCTAATAGAACAGGTCAATCATTATTTTTTTACTTTAATCTTCATTTCGGCTATTTTATCGCGTATTTTCATAAAATCCTCTAACGCGGCGGGTTTCTGCGCAGGATTGCGAAGCAATGATGCCGGATGAAAGGTTCCCATCATCAGAACACCATTTTTTTCAACCCATTCTCCGTGCTGCTTGGTTACCTTAAATCCCGGATCAATCAGCTTCTGAGCCGCTATTCTGCCCAGGCAAATTATCATTTTCGGCTTTATAAGCCTTACTTGCTCTCTTAAATACTGTAAGCATATATCCTGCTCTTCGGGAGATGGATCTCTATTCTGTGGCGGACGGCATTTTACCATATTAGATATGTAAATATCTTCGCGTCCAATATCCATAGCATAAAAATATTTGTCTAAAAGTCTGCCAGCGCGCCCAACAAACGGTTCGCCTGTTATATCTTCCTGCTCCCCGGGTCCTTCACCTATAAACATAATCTCTGCATGGGGATTACCTGTGCCAAATACAACATTTGTCCTACCGCTGTGAAGTTCACACAGCCTGCAGTCCAAGCAAAGCCGCCTTAGCTCATTCAAATTACCACAATTCATAATATTACCCCCTATACAATAAATTTGCTGTGTCTATGCTCTTTTTAGCGCTGTACATCATTTGTTACCCTCGCAAAATGTGATAATTGTTTCAGTCAATGTTTGCAGACAATTTATTTTTTGTTGTTTTTAGTCGATTTTAATATTATTATATCATATTATATTATATTTTGTCATCGGTTATTGAAATTGTTCACCTTTGGGTGTAAAATAATCTCGCACAAAAATTTATAAGGAGAGAATTCCATGGAATCAAGTATACTAATTGAAGTTTCTGCGCGTCATGTTCATGTCAGCCGCGAAGCTTTGGATGTTTTATTTGGAAAGGATTATGAACTTACTGTCCGCAAAGAGCTTTCTCAGCCGGGTCAGTTTGCCAGCGGTGAACGTGTCACAATAGTTGGACCTAAACGTTCAATGGAAAATGTCAGCATATTAGGCCCTGTCAGAAGCGCTACACAAGTGGAAATATCCGCTACCGATGCACGTTCGCTTGGTATTCCCTGCGTTGTAAGAGAATCAGGCGATATTGACGGCACTCCCGGCTGCAAGATTATAGGTCCTGCCGGCGAAATTGAAATTGACAAAGGCGTTATAGTCGCCAAGCGGCATATTCATATGACTCCTGCCGATGCAGAGCGCTTTAATGTTAAAGATCGTCAAATAGTAAATGTAAAAGTAAATTCCAACAGCCGCTCTCTCGTTTTCGGTGATGTAGTTATAAGGGTCAGCGATAAGTTTAGCTTGGCAATGCATGTTGATACCGATGAGGGTAATGCTGCTATGATTGGCTCTGACACATATGGTGAGATAATTTATTTTTAAACTTATGTATTTCTAATTTAAAAGTCTAAACTTAACATAAACTTTTATATTTATTTTAATTTCTTCTGCGGCAGCCGCAAAAATTTGCGGCTGCCGTTTTTAATTAAACTACAGATTTAATTTCTATTGCATTCTGTTTTAAACTAATCAATATAGATTTTAAAATATGCATTTTTCACACAGCTACGATTTATCTCCCGGCTTTGCAACAAGAGCAATGATATAGCCAAAAAATATTGACGCTGTTATTCCTGCCGCTGTAGCCGTTATCCCTCCGGTAAGAGCGCCAAGTAAGCCATATTCATTTACAGCCTTTTCTACGCCTTTTGCTATTGAATATCCAAATCCCGTAAGCGGAACAGTAGCACCAGCCCCGGCAAAATCCACCAACGGCTGATATACTCCAACAGCCGTCAATACTACTCCCGTTGTTACAAACAGTACCAATATACGCGCCGGCGTGAGCTTTGTGTTATCTATTAAAATCTGGCCTATTACACATATTAGGCCGCCTATTACAAATGCTTTTACAAACTCCATTATTTTTCACTCCCGTATTTATACTAAATTTATTGTTTCAAATACGGACGGCAATTATTCTTATTTTTTTACACTTTGTAATTAAAAAAGAGAGATAAAACACATTTGAGGTTTTATCTCTCTTCTCGATTTAATAGACTCAAACCTGCTCTTTATAACATTTTTATTATATGGAAAACAAAGAAGCCTCCAAATCTGGTCAGAGTCAGAAAAATTAAATTTTAAAAATTATAAAAGCTATTATTTAATTTATCATGATGTTATATATTGTTATAACCAACATCCTTGCTTTTCATTTTTGTGTAACTGAGTTTAGCATTTCAACCTTTAAGCATTTACATTTATTTGTACAGTTATCTGCCTACTTGCTATATTAGGACATATAATCACAAAGTCTCTTTATTTATGAAAATAATTTGACTTTTTTAATAGCTTTGCTTTTACTGCATTTGCTGTTCATAGGTCTAATGCGACGCCGTCGATGCAGGAGTCGAAGATGTTCCGTTTAATGAGTTGGAAGAACTCGTTCCTCCTGTTCCTGTCATACTGGATGTCAATCCTCCCTGCGAAGAAACATTCGACTGTGGCGGCTCATACGTATTATACGTTAAGAAAATTGGAAGATCGGCATACACCGCGTCGCCTACTGTATATGAAACCGTCTGCTCAAGCGCCTCTACCGCCACTATAGATGCCGGTGCCTGCGCCGAATCATTTATTTCAAGCAGCGTTATATTTGAAAAGCCAGCTTTATAAAGCTCAAGCTCCGCCTGTTCCTTGCCCATGCCTATTACATTCGGAATTTCTACCTTAGCGCTGCCAAGGCTTATAACCAGCGTTATTGTTGAACCTTTCTGAACACTTTCACCGCTGTTCGGCGTCTGAGATATTACAGTGCCTTTAGGATATTGATCACTGTACTGCTTTGTTTCTGATATTACAAAATCAAATATATCCTTATATTCTACGTTGTTAACCAGTGCGCTGTACGCCTGCCCTACAAAGTTTGGTACCGACACCACGCTGTCGTCCGGCACCGAAGGAGTGGTGTTGCTCGGTATTATAACAGACGGCGCCGATGGCATTGATGACACTGACGGCTGCGGTTCTTCATCCGGCAAAATTATTGGTATAAGTATCGCCGCTATTACAGCCAGCAGCAGTATCGTTGTCAGCAGGCCGATAAGCCAATATTTCATTGACGACTTTTTCTTTTTCTTCTGCTTTTGCTTTGAAGCTATCTTTCCCGTCACAGACTTTTTAGAAAATTCCGCTGTGCTGCTTGATGATGTGCTACGGCTGAAAGAAAGCTCTTCTTTAAATGCCTCTGCCGTCTGTATTCTGTCCTCCGGCAATATCTGAAGCGCATCAGCCAATGCAGAAATAACATTTGACGGAGTTATACTCACTACAGATGCCGGCACGGTCATATTATCATCCGTTACACGCGCGGTCGCCTCCGGCGGCGGATTCCCCACTATTGTACGATATATGCACGCTGCAAAGGCATAGACATCCGTCCATGTGCCTTGCTGGTCGTCAAAGCCGTACTGTTCTATTGCAGCATAGCCCGGAAAAAGCTGTGCGGAAAAATCAGTGCGGGCCGTACGTACCGGCTCTATGCAAAATCCAATAAGCCTTATACGGCCATCTCTTCCTACCATCATAGTTTCCGGAGATATGCCGCGATGTATTATTCCAACCGCATGCAGTGAAGACAGTGTATTCAGTACAGGCATCAGCATAGAAGATATTTGTTTCCAGCTTATGGTACCACCATTACGCAGCAAAAATTCACGGTATGTTATCCCATCTATATTTTCCGCTACATAATATGCCGTGCCGTTTTCTTCAAATATATCGTAAACCGATATTATCGCAGGCAGCTCACGCATGCGTGCAAGACCGCGCGCTAAGTCCAGGAACTGCACAAGCCCTTCGTTAAAGCTGTAATCATATTCGCTGGATACGCTTAAAATGCCGTCTTTGCGTGAAACCATGCCGTCCGGAAAATATTCTCTTATCCTTACAGAAGTGTCTGATGCCTTATCCCAGCCCAAATAAGTTATGCCCTCGCCGTTTGAGCTGAGCACCTTGCCGACAACATAACGACCATTAAGCTCTGTCCTCACCGGCAAAAACGGCTCTGGCTGGAGCATCTCTTCATTATATCCGCAATATGGACATACCTTTTCTTCCGGATTTTTATTCCTCATACATCCCATGCATAAATTATCTGTATTTTGCAAATAACATACATCTCCATTTAATAATGTAGTTTTATTTTATACGTTTAATCGGCATGTGTCAAGGAAGTCGATACTTTATTACAAAATTGTATTTATTGTTACATAAATATCATATTCTGTTATCAATATTAAGGCGTACCAAATGCATAATATATGTTTAGCCAGTATTATTTGACGACCAATTTTTGTTTGCTTAAGCTGCCGGAGGCTGAATTCAATATGCCAAAAATGTGCCGACGCGTATTTTCTTTTTCTCTCTTGGTGTGCGTCAGCTCGCCAGCCATTTTAAAAATCCCTGCCGCCGGCATTTTAGTTATAAAGCAATTTCAGCGAGAATGTTTTTATGTGTGATGTGTGTAAGGCACAAATCTTTGCCATATTGCTGTATGGCAAAGATTTTAAACACAGTCTGCGCGGAAAAGCTGCCGAAAGCTATATTATGTTCGACACTCGGCAGATTATACAATTCACCAATGCTAATTAAATTATAAATATTTTCCGCTGTGTTTTTGATTTACACTAATATATATTTATGCAAAAATAATACATGGTAAGACGTTTTTTCTGCAAGAGCCCTGCTGTATTGCTGTACAAGTTTATTTACATTATTTTATAGCCCTAAAATATAATTTTTGCCGGCAATTGTCATTATTGCTATTTTATTATATTCTTCACCACTTCATATGCGATAATAAGGCCGCAGGCTGCCGGTGCCATTTGTATGCTCCCCGGCAGCGGCCTATGGGATGCACTGAGCTTGTTATCATTTTCAACATTGCTATGGCAAATGGGAGCTATCGGCTTTTCTTTTGAATACACCACCCTAAGCGATTTTACGCCCCGCTTTCTAAGATTTGTCCGCATTACCCGGCAAAGCGGGCATACAGATGTATCGTATATATCTGCTGCTTCAAACATTGCCGGATTAAGCTTGTTTCCTGCACCCATCGCGCTTACCAGCGGCAGGCCCATGCTTTCACACCACACCGCTAGCTCTATTTTTGATGATACTGTGTCTATAGCGTCGACCACATAATCACAGCCTGATAAAAAGTCAAGGTTGTCGCCCGGCAGATAAAACTTTCTTATTTCCTCTATTTTTGCCGCGCTGTTTATTTTAAGCATTCGCTCGCGCATTACCTCTGTTTTATATTTTCCCACTGTAGTTTCGTCGGCTATTATTTGGCGGTTTATGTTGGAAGCTGACACTGTGTCGTTGTCAATGAGTATAAAACTGCCAACACCGCAACGTATGAGCGCTTCCGCTGTATAGCCGCCCACTCCTCCGATACCGAATATCGCTACTTTGCTGTCGCTGAGCTTTTTAAGCGCTTCTTTACCTATAAGCATTTCTAATCGGGAAAATATTTCTGACATAATTTTTTATCTCCGCTTTTTTATATTTGTCGCTTCATCTGCCTGCAGCGAAATCATGGCTCTCTTCACTGATAGTTACGCTAATCTCGCAGTTATATCCGCCATGCTCGCTTTTGAGTCAGAACAGGCAGTCCTCCGACCATTTATCATACTGCCACTTTTCAGCAGGCAAACAGCATTCAGGATTTGCCTTCAAGCCTGCAAAATCTGCCGAATACTCTCGGCTTAGACATATTAAGCGCATTAAAGCGCTTTGCCAGAAATAAGACAAAAAGCTGAAGCATACTTTTCGGACATTTTTTGCTATGCAGCAAACTTATCTCGCATGTGCTTAAGCCGCCCAGTGCCGAACAGAATATTGTTTTCAGAGTTTTTTGTGCGTAGATCATTGCGTTAAAATTTTTGCCATACTGCCATATGACAAAAATTTATACCTTGCACGCACGAAAACTGCTTCGCACCTAAAATGAGGCAGGAATAAACTTTTACTTTTGATGCCACCAGTATGCTTAATCACATCAGATGTACGCCAAAGGGCGAAAAAGTGAAACGCTGCATCGGTACATTTTCGGCATATCGGGTTCAGTCACCAGCAGCTTAAACAAAAAATACGCGCCGCATCTTTATGATACGGTCAAAATCTTTCGCTGATATCTTTTCATAACGCCATTTATTCTGTATTTTCCGTTTGCCCGTGGCCCGCTTCGTCACAAAGGCGCACAACCGCACTCGTTTCCATTGCGCCTCCAATTTGCGGTTTTGTACAGGCATATGAAAAACATACGGCCGTTATAAAGCGCTTTTCTGTGAGTTCAGTCTAAACCCGCAGGCTTTGCTAAATGTATGCCGAGCTATTTTTCTTTTGATACATCTATACTTTCACCATCGGTCCTCATAATTATTGTGCCGTCGGTATCAGTGCGGAGCACATTTATTTTTAGATCATTGCAACGTTTAAGCACCTCGTCATGCGGGTGTCCGTACGAGTTGCCCATACCGCAAGATATTACAGCATAATCCGGCGATGCTTTCTTTAAAAAAGCCTCAGTAGAAGAAGTGCTGCTGCCGTGATGCCCCAATTTTAGCACATCTGTGTCAATGTCATAGCCAGCATCTATTATCTCACGCTCGTTTATTGCTTCAGCATCACCCATAAACAAGAACTTCTCCGAGCCGTATGTAAGCTTTATTGCTATCGAATATTCGTTTAAGTCGGTATAGTCTTCACGCTTTGGAGAAAGCACCTCAGCAGTATAGCCTTCGCCATTTATTATTACATCGCCCGCATGCGGCGCCGTTATTGTCAGTCCTTTGTCTTTTACCGCTGTCAGTACATCCTCATAAGTCTGTGTCGTCGGAGTTTCGGAGACAGAAACACGCGGCATATAAATTTTGCCTATTTCAAACTCTTCTATAACATTATCCAGTCCGCCTATGTGATCCTCGTGAGGGTGAGTACCTATAAGATAATCTATTTTTTCAACGCCTTGCGATTTTATATATTTTGTTATCTCGTCGCCGGTATTATTTTTCCCTGCGTCAATCTGCATAATTTTGCCGTCCGGCAGCCTTATAAAGATAGCGTCGGCCTGTCCTGCATCTATAAAATGCACTTCCATTGTACCGCCGGAAACCGATGAAACGGCTGTATGCGGCTGTATGCCCAACATATCGCAGCTAGGCAGCATTAGCAGTGCAACAGCCAATAAAAACGCGGAAACCTTTTTTCTCATATCGGCACCTCTTGTTCTTTTTTTATATTTTATCATATATATCCGATATATAAAAGAACTCTTTTGCTATACCTTTCCCTTTTTCAGCCGGCAGCGGCGCAACGCCAAAAAGCAAAGCAGTCAAATGATGTTTAACTGTACGAAAAATAAGGCCATCTATAAATTCAGACGCAGATATATGCTCTCGGCATAGTGTAATATTTTTTACAATTATCGCATCTTGTCGGATATAAAACGCTGCCGCCGGCTCCGGTTGTCATATTCAATATCGTGTTTAAACAGCCGGGATGAGCTGATATTTGATATCCCGCAAATTGTGTACATTGCGCTTAAAAGCCAAGGCATAGTTAAAAATATGGCTATAACCTTTTCAGCAGAATATTATAACTCACGCGTCAAATCGGCAATTTATTAATATATAAAATATGAGCATTTTCATCTGTGCGGCTTATTGAACTTACTGTTTTCACACTTAAAAGCTAAGCAGACAAGGCATGTCATATGCATAAAAATTTCCAAATTGGGTTGATAGTTGCGCCGGTTTCTGCGATAATATAGCTATAATTGAAATTAGGCGGATTACCGGTGCAAAAATCAATTTTTGTATCATAATAAAGCTTGTTTGACAGCTTATTTACTATATATTATAAGGAGAGTTTAATTTGGACAGCAATCGTTATTTAGCGGACCTTTTATTTGACAAGGATATAAAGGACTTTGAATATTATGAAGAAAAATATCCTCACCGCGGACTTAAAGAGGGGGTAAAGGTAACGCGTCTGGCTCCGAGTCCCACGGGATATCTGCATTTAGGCGTGCTTTACTCAGCGCTTATCAACCGCATGGCGGCCGGCAAAGACGGCATATTTTATCTGCGCATTGAAGACACCGACAAAAAGCGCGAGGTTGAAGGCGGGCTTGAAGACATTGTAAACGGTCTTATATCCTTCGGCATAGTACCGGACGAGGGCTTTATGCCGGATGGCGAAAAGGGTTCATATGCTCCTTATAGGCAGCGGCTGCGCAGAGATATTTATCATTCTGCCGCAAAGAAGCTTGTGCTTGAGGGGCTGGCATATCCCTGCTTCTGCACCGAAGAGGAATTGGAGCAAACCCGCAGCGAGCAGGAAAGTCAGAAAATTCGCCCGGGGTATTACGGCAAATATGCCCGCTGCCGCAGCCTTTCAATTGATGAAATAAAGCAAAAGCTCGATGCCGGCGCACCATATGTATTAAGGCTGAAATCACCGGGAAATGAAGAAAACAAGGTAATCTTTACCGACGCCATAAAGGGCAAAATAGAAATGCCTGAAAACGACACCGATATAGTCCTGCTTAAATCCGATGGCATACCCACCTACCATTTTGCGCATGCCGTCGACGATCATTTAATGCGTACCACCCATGTTATACGCGGCGATGAGTGGATAAGCTCGGTACCTATACATCTGCAGCTTTTCCGCTTGCTTGGCTTTAAGCCGCCGAAATATGCGCATATAGCGCCCATTATGAAAAGCGAGGGCGGCTCGAAGCGTAAGCTTTCCAAGCGCCGTGACCCTGAGGCAGCGGTTAAGTATTTTTCCGAGCAGGGATTTGAGCCGCGCGCCGTGCTGGAATATCTGCTTACCATAGCGAGCTCTGGCTTTGAGGACTGGCGGCGTGCGAATAAGGACGCCGACATATTCGACTTTGACTTAAAGCTTAATAAAATGAGTCAGTCGGGCGCGCTGTTCGACATGGACAAGCTGCTGGATGTAAGCAAAAATTACATCTCCCGCATGAGCACTGAAGATGTGCTGAACAGCCTGCTTAGCTGGGCTGAAAAATACGATGCGGCATTATATAACAGGCTAAGCGGCGACAAGGCTTATGCCGCGGCCATTTTCTCCATTGACAGGGATATTCCCAAACCGCGCAAGGATATTGCGAAGTGGAATGAGACGGCGCAGTTTATATCTTATTTTTATGACGACACATTTGCACCGCAGTATGAACTGCCGGAAAACGTATCCGCTTCTGATGCGGTGGAAATATTGGAGCGTTATGCTGAAAATCCGCACTTAGACGGGGATAAGACTCTGTGGTTTGACAGCGTCAAGCAGTTATGCTCCTCTCTGGGCTATGCCGAAAACACGAAAGAGTATAAGTCTGAGCCCGATAAGTATAAAGGACATATCGGCGATGTGTCGGCGGTAATACGCACGGCGGTTACGGGACGCAAAAACTCGCCGGATTTGTTTGAAATTATGAAAATACTTGGTCGAGACAGAACATCTTCCAGACTAAACAGGGCGGCAGAATATTTTAAAAAATAAACAGCCGCAGCGCACTGCTTGACTGTTCAATGCGCCGCCTCCCGTCACGCAAAGCTTACTGTAAAGTATAAGGCATAGGTTTTTAGCCATCTGCCGGAAAATTTGGCCTTTATATAGTATACGGTGTGGCATATAACCGGCACGGCTATATCTTAAATGTTAAGCTGAACAGCCGGACGTTTAAAACAATTTAAATGTCCGGCATTTGTCTTTTGCTTTAATAAATGTAGCAGGCGTATTATGCAGGATTTATAACCATCTTGCAGATATTAATGCTGTGTGTTTTTAGAAGCAAATTTTGCGCTGTAGTTTTTACGGCGCTTTCTTAATTGAATAAAAGCATTGCTCATGTGCCTATACCGCTTGGCTCAGGCAAAAAAACGGCCCGGCATTTACCAATAATCACAGCTTTACTTTTGCCGATAAATTGTTTTGCCGTATTATCTTAATTTTGATTAACATTGTTTATTTCTGTCAGCCAAAGCGGCCGCAGCGCAAAAATGGGAAACTTGCCGATATTCCGCTTTTACCGGTGCTCTGCTCTAATCAATTACAAAAAGCAATTGCCTATTGCCTTGCCGGCAGGACTATTTTTACCATAAATGGAGAATATATGACATGGATATAAAAATTGATATAACCGGTGAACACATTAATACTGCACGGCTGCTGCTGAGGCCGTGGGAAGAAAGCGACATACATGATTTTTACGATTATGCTTCCGTCCCCGGTGTTGGCGAAATGGCCGGGTGGCCGCACCATGATAATATTGACATTTCAAGACAGGTGCTGAGATCGTTTATTGATGGCAAAAATGTCTTTGCCATAGTGTATAAGGAAAACGGCAGGGTTATCGGCTCGCTCGGCCTGCATCCATTACGCGACGAAGTCGAATCTGAGCTTAAAGCTTTAAGGATAAAGGAACTAGGCTATGCACTGTCAAAGGATTACTGGGGTATGGGACTGATGCCGGAAGCCGTTAAGGCGGTAATCTTATTCTGTTTTGAAAATTATAAGCTCGATGCCATTGCTGTTTCTCATTTTGTACAAAACGAGCAATCTAAAAGAGTTATTCAAAAATGCGGATTTAAATATGTCGGTTCCGATAAGCGCTTTGCAAAACAGCTTAATAAGGAATTTGATGAGCTGAATTATATTTTATATCGCTGATTTTTAATTTTAACTGTAGTGCATATTTAATATGCTCATTTGGAATATGAGCATATTAAATATAATATATTATATGATCTTCAATGCTCGCAGCTTAACCAAAAAATAATAACAGTGTGCCCTTGCACTTTTATAACCGCCGTACTGTATAATTGCCGCACACATCTGGAACACTAACTGCGGCCAAATATGCAAGGTATAAGCTTATATGGGATTTCTATAGCAGATTTACTCTTACTCACTCGACAAAATTCTGCTATGGTGATATTATATAAGCAGGATATTTATACTTTTTGAGTATAAAATAAATTTTGTATTAACCGCATAGCTCTTGCGGGGAAAGGAATGATTATATGAGCTTTGTTAAAGGCAAGTGGGATAAAGGCATAGATGTACGCGATTTTATAGTCAGAAACTACACTCCGTACGACGGCGATGAAAGTTTTCTTACCCCTCCGACAGAGCGGACAAAGGCGCTGTGGGACGAAGTTAGCATCCTGCTTAAAAAGGAGCGAGAAGCGGGCGGCGTGCTGGATATAGACGAGAAGACGATATCCGACATCGACGCGTATGCTCCGGGATATATTGACAAGGACAAGGAGACGATAGTAGGCCTTCAGACGGATGCTCCGCTTAAGAGGGCGATTATGCCGTTTGGCGGCATAAGAATGGTACGCACCTCGCTTGAGGCGTACGGCAGGGAAATGGACAAGGACGTGGAAAACGTCTTTAAATACCGCAAGACGCACAATGACGGCGTTTTTGACGTATATACCGAGGAGATGCGCAAGGCGCGTCACAGCGGCATTATAACGGGTCTGCCGGACGCTTACGGCCGCGGGCGCATTATAGGCGACTACCGCCGCCTGCCGCTTTACGGCTGCGACTACCTTATAGCCGAGAAGGAAGACGCGAAAGCCTCCCTTAACTACCATATTATGGATGAGGAGTCTATAAGGAATCGCGAAGAGCTTTCGGAGCAGATTAAGGCGCTTAAAAAGCTGAAGAAAATGGCAGCCTCCTACGGCTTTGACATATCAGAGCCGGCCAAGGACACAAAGGAAGCCGTGCAGTGGCTTTATTTCGGATATCTTGCCGCTGTTAAGGAGCAAAACGGCGCCGCCATGTCGCTGGGCAGGGTGTCGACCTTCCTCGACATTTACGCCGAAGCCGACCTCAAGAGCGGAAAATACACTGAAGAGCAGATACAGGAAATCGTCGACCACTTTATTATGAAGCTGAGACTGGTACGCTTTCTGCGTACGCCTGCGTACGACGAGCTGTTTTCCGGCGACCCGACATGGGTTACCGAGTCTATCGGCGGCATGTGCGTTGACGGGCGGCACATGGTGACTAAAATGAGCTACCGCTTTTTGCACACCCTTGAAAACCTCGGTCCGGCGCCGGAGCCTAATCTTACGATACTGTGGAGTCCGCGCCTGCCGGAAAATTTCAAAAAGTACTGCGCTGACATGTCTATAAAGACGTCGTCTATTCAATATGAAAGCGACGAGCTTATGCGCGTAAAGTTCGGCGACGATTACGGCATAGCCTGCTGTGTTTCGGCCATGCGCATAGGCAAGCAGATGCAGTTTTTCGGTGCAAGATGCAATCTTGCAAAGGCGTTGCTTTACGCGATAAACGGCGGGCGGGACGAGATTTCCGGCGACCAGGTTGCGCCGCAGCTGCGCCCTGTTGAGGGCGACAAGCTCGACTATGACGACGTTATGAGCAAGTTTAACTACATCTGCGACTGGCTGGCAAATCTATATATCAACACCCTTAACTGCATACACTACATGCACGACAAATACTGCTATGAGAGCCTGCAGATGGCGCTGCACGATGAGGAAATTGTACGCACCTGTGCCGGCGGCATAGCCGGACTTTCGGTGGTGGCAGACTCACTGTCGGCAATTAAATATGCAAATGTTAAGCCTATAAGGCGCGAGGACGGACTGATTGTTGATTTTGAAATTGAGGGTGATTTCCCAAAATTCGGCAACAACGACTCCCGCGTAGATGATATTGCAGTAAACATTGTAAAAATGTTTATGAAGAAAATGGCGAAAAACAAGACCTATCGTCACAGCAAGCCGACGCTGTCGATACTCACTATAACTTCTAACGTAGTATACGGCAAAAAGACCTCCAATACTCCGGACGGGCGCAAAAAGGGCGAGCCGTTTGCTCCGGGTGCAAACCCAATGCACGGCCGCGATGAAAACGGCTGCGTAGCCTCCATGATATCCGTTGCCAAGCTTCCTTATGATTACAGTGAGGACGGCATATCCTATACTTTCTCAATAGTCCCGCAGTCGCTGGGCAAGACGGAGGATGAAAAGGACGCAAACCTTGTAGGGCTGCTCGACGGATATTTCAACGAGGGCGGACACCACATAAATGTCAATGTAATAAACAGGGAGGTCCTCTTAGACGCTATGGACCATCCGGAAAAATACCCGCAGCTTACTATAAGGGTTTCCGGCTATGCCGTTAACTTTATTAAGCTGACACGGGAGCAGCAGCTTGACGTTATACACCGTACCTTCCACACGCATTTCTAATTTTTTGCCGGCTGCAGGACATGTCATTTTATTGGTTTTTGCTAACTGCCTGACGGTGTTTTATTGATTTTTGAATGTCCCCGCTGCCGGATTTAACAATGTCCTCAGCGGGGATATAGCTTTATTAAGTTTTTCGCTTACACAGTTATCTCTGTCATA
>CAJFJP010000004.1 GCA_904384255.1 Candidatus Timburyella stercoris | reverse complement strand
ATGCGTGCGCATCTCAAACTGCTCACGGCTGTCCTTGTACTTGTGCACCGCGCGGAGTATTGTTACAACTTCCTTCTCCGTCGGCAGCGGCACCGGACCAGATACGCGGGCGCCTGTGCGCTTAACCGTATCGACTATCTTGTCGGCCGCCTGATCCACAAGCTTGTGATCATAGCCCTTTATCCTTATTCTGATTTTTGCTTTTACTGCCACTTACGTCGCCTCCCAAAAATTTTAGATGGCGGGCTTGCCAAAAACTTTACATTGTGCCGGGTGTTTCATCCTTTACAATGATAAAACCGGACCAGCCACAGGGCTGCATCCGGGTCTTCAGCTTTCATATACATATTATAAGTATATGATAATTTCGCCCGGTTTAAAATCGGACATACTCCGCGGTAATTCCCCGTCTCGCAGGACGGCCACCTACCGCATCAACGCATATCAATGCACACTACCACAGCATGCTTGATAATATTATCACACTATTCGCTGTATTGCAAGCACTTTTTTCATCTTTTTATGATTATTTTTATAAATTAATATCCGCCGGACAAAAAGCCGGCGGATAGCTTTAATTTTAGACAAACGGATTATCATCTATTCTCTTTTTCATTTTCTTTACACTGTCCGACTTATTATCAATTAAGTCCTGATTATCATAGCCGTTATAGCCATTATTGTCCTCATACATGTCATTGTAATCATCATAACCGGATTGCTGTGCATCAGACGACTCATTATTCATATTAAAGTCATCGTCAAAATATCTGTCGTCTATATAGAAGTCTTCATGCTCCTCTTCAGGCATTTCTTCAACGTCTTCGCTTACACCGGCATTTTCCTCATCGCTGTATATCATCTCATCCTCACCGACAAGCCCCTTGCGGTAACGTTCAAGCTTAGCATCCGCAGCTTTCTGAATCTTGCGCTGCCTGTATGCATTGACATTTACAAATATAAGCACGCCTATAGATAATACAATAAGAACTATAGGCAGCCATATCCATGATTTAATGCTCGATATTCCGCCGCCGGAGCCGCCTGCCGCTTGACTGCTGCTTGCCTCGCTTGAAGTCACTGTACCGGCCGCCGCCGATTCGGACGAACTGGCCGAGCTGCTTGACTGCGAAGAACTGCTGCTCTCTTCCTCTGACTCACTGTCCTCGCTCGATTCTACACGTGATGATGAAGAAACCCTCGACGATGTGCGTGATGACGACGGGCGAGATGAAGATGAAGGCCGCGACGATGATGACGGTCGTGATGATGAAGATGGCCTGGATGACGATGAAGGCCTAGAACTTTCTGCTGGAGCTTCGGATGATTCCGAAGGCTGAGAAGAACTCGATTCAGATATAGACGACGAACTTGCTCCGTCTGAAGATTCTGAGGGTTCTGAGACCGGCTCGGAAGCCACTGAAGACGGCTGTGAAACACTTGATGTTCCCGGCGAAGAGCTGCTGGAGTCTTCTTCGGCAAATGTCCATATCGTAGCAGAAAGCAGCATAACCACCACAAGCGTATAAATCGCTGCAATTTTTCCTGACCGAGACAAAAGAACCACTCCTAATGCTTTTATAAATTCGTAAATGCTATTTTATCACTTTATGTTCCTTTTTACAACTATTAATATTATTTATTTACAAGGTATTAAAATTTAATAAGCCTTTCCCCAGTATACCAAAGCTTTCGCCTTTTTACCACAGCAAATGCATGTATCCGACACATGTTCCTCTTCAAATGGCATGCAGCGCGAGGTTACACCTGTCTCTTCCTTTATTTTTTCCTCACATTCTCTGTCGCCGCACCACATGGCTTTTACAAATCCGTTTCCATGTTCAAATATTTCCTTAAATTCATCATATGTCTTTGCTGTAAATGTCATATCGTTAAGACGCTTCTCTGCCATTTTATACATATTCATATGAATATCATCAAGCAGGCGCGGTATTTCCCTCTCAAGGTCACTTAGCGGCACTATTGATTTCTCACCTGTGTCGCGGCGCACTAATACGCACTGCTCGCTTTGCAAGTCGCGCGGACCTATTTCAAGTCTTAGAGGCACACCACGCATCTCATACTCAGCAAACTTCCAGCCCGGTGACTGTTCTGATAAATCTATTTCCACTCTTGCATAGCTTGATATATCCTGCTTTATCTTTTCCGCTGCTTCCTTTACTCCAGGCTTGTGCGAGGCTACCGGCACAACTATCACCTGGCATGGTGCTATCCTCGGCGGCAGCTTAAGCCCGCTGTTGTCACCGTGCGACATTATTATTGCACCTATTATCCTCGTGCTCATGCCCCAAGAGGTCTGCATAGGATAATTTATTTTGTTGTCGCGTCCGGTAAAGGTTATATTAAAAGGACGTGAGAATTTGTCGCCAAAATAATGCGAGGTTCCCGCTTGAAGCGCCTTGCCGTCGTGCATTATCGCCTCTACTGTATAAGTATCGACAGCGCCTGCGAACTTCTCCTTTTCAGTCTTCTTGCCCTTTATAACCGGCATTGCCAAAGCATCACGGCAGAAGTCAGCATAAACATTAAGCATCCTAAATGTTTCGGCTACAGCGTCCTCCGCCGTCTCATGTATAGTATGCCCCTCTTGCCAGTAAAATTCACGTGAGCGAAGAAACGGGCGTGTGGACTTTTCCCATCTTACTACACTACACCACTGATTATATAATTTCGGCAAATCGCGCCATGAATGCACTATATGAGAATAATGCTCGCAAAACAGCGTTTCAGATGTCGGACGAATGCAGAGCGGCTCAGCCAGCTTTTCTCCGCCGCCGTGAGTAACAAGCGCCACTTCCGGAGCAAAGCCTTCAACATGTTCCTTTTCCTTCTGCAAAAAGCTCTCTGGTATAAGCATCGGCATAAGGACATTTTCATGACCTGTCTCCTTAAACCTTTTGTTAAGCTCGCTTTGTATGTTCTCCCATATAGCGGTACTGTACGGACGCAGTACCATAAAACCGCGTAGACTGGAATAATCTACCAGCTCCGCTTTTGTAACAACATCAGTATACCACTGCGCAAAGTCCTCCTCCATTGGAGTTATCGCTTCTACCATCTTTTTCTCGTCCACTTATATTTCCCCTTTCAAACAGGCGTATGAACAAAAGGCCGTACACCTGCCCCGCGTTTTATCACGTGATTTTTATTATATTATAATTATTTATTTTTTTCAATAAAATCTATTAATCGACATTTTTAATTTATAGCTAATTAATTAGATTTTAGTAATTTAAGAGCTGAAGGCATATTTTAATCCATAATTTTTCTTTGTCAAAAGACAAATATTTCACCGTATATGAGTTAACTCTACGAATCTGTGCAAACTTTTGCAATTATTAAAATACAATAGGCCTGTTTTAATTAGCAGGCTTATCTTTACAGTTTCATAGATATACATAAACCGCACACCTGTAAAACATGCAAATTAATTGCCGGCTATGCAAATATGAATATTAATAATATATACATATATGTTAATTGATATTCTCCACTCAGTCTGATGTAATAGGCAATCATAATTGCGCATTGAATTTTTATTTTAAAATGTTTTTATAAAAAATTATCATATTAAAAATATAAAATTTTGCAAATGCTTGCCATGCACCACTGCTTAGAAGCTATTATACACATTACGTAAATTCTGATAAGCTTATTTTTCCAAAAAGTATTACGGGAATTATGCAGACACAGCTTTTATACATAAATATATGAATTTCATTTTTATAATATAAAAAACGTCCGCATAATATGCGGACGCCATATTATAAGAGCAAAAGCTTTAATTATTTGTTAGCCTCTACATACTTAACAAGGTCGCCGACAGTCTTCATCTTCTCAACATCTTCATCCGGCACCTCTATATCAAACTCATCCTCCATTGTCATAAGCAGATCAACAACGTCCAGACTATCGGCGTTGAGATCTTCCATTATCGAGGATTCCATTGTTACGGCATCTTCCTCAATATCCAGCTGCTGACAAAGAATTTCCCTAATTTTCTCAAATACCATTTTATATCCCCCTTAAAATAATCGGACCGTCTGTGGACAAATCCGTTAGTGTGTGATATTATTTTTCTGCAACTAACTTGCATAAATAATATGAGATTTTTCACTTAATGTCAATACCCTTAATAATATTTTTTATGTCTGATTTGTAAAGTTTTAAATCTAAATATGTTTAGATATATAAAAAGCTTGTGCTGCTTTTGCTCTTGGCCTATATGTCTCACTTAGAGCTTTTGCAGTTAATATTATTCGCTTTTGGAGATGATTTTATGTCTTTAAATAAATATGCAATAATAGGCTTTCCTCTTGGTCACAGCATGTCGCCGTTTATTCACCGCCGGCTTTTTGATATTTCCGGTATAAGCGCCGAATATGATATGCTTGAAATACGCCCTGAGGAGCTGGAAAATAAGTTTGAGCTTTTAAGGACATATAGTGGCTTTAATGTGACTATTCCCCATAAAATCAACATAATTAAAATGTGTGACAATACTTCCGGCGTTGCTAAGCTGTATTCATCTGTCAACTGTGTAAAGTGCGGCGATAAAATTATCGGTTACAACACAGATGCGGAGGGCTTTCTTAAAACATTTGAGCATTATGGTGTAAATCTTTTTGGAAAAGTGCTTATTTTGGGCGCCGGCGGCGTCGCAAGAACGGCCCTCTATGAGTGTGCTGCAAAGGGTTGCCGCATTACTATAGCCGCGAGAGAGTCGAGTATAACAGCTGCAAAAGAAATTGCCGCTGAAGCAAGCATGAAATTCAAAGGAACGGATATTAGCGTTGTCCTGTTAAGCGAACTGTCAGGTGAGTATGATATAATAATAAATGCCACCCCTGTTGGAATGTATCCAAATATAGACGCTATGCCGGTACAAAGCGATGTAATAAATGGCTGCGGCGCTGTTTTCGATTTAATTTACAATCCGGGCGAAACCAAGCTTTTAAAAACCGCCAAAGAAATGGGGAAAAAGGCAATGGGAGGAATGCCCATGCTTGTATGGCAGGCGGCAGCAGCGCATAAAATCTGGTATGGTGCAGACTTCAGCTGTAAAGATATCAATACGCTTATCGACGATTCAAATGCGTATATGTACAAGCATTTCCGTCATTAAAGCGCACGGAGGGTTTTAATTGATAGACACTATAAGCATGTTTAAAAATCGGGTGCTAAATGAAGAAAAGCTGCTTAAATTCGGCTTTTTGCGCAGCAGCAGCGGTTTTTGTATCTCTCGCAGCATAATGTGCGGCCAGTTTAAGGCAGAGATTTATATATCGGATACTTCAGAAATTTCTGTAAGGGTTTATGAAACTGAAAACGGGCAGGAGTATTCGCCGGCATATGTGACTGGCGTTTGTGGATCATTTGTAGGCGAGGTAATAAATGAATGCGAGGATCAGCTAAAGCTTATTGCTGAAAGTTGCTTTGATTATGAAGTATTTAAGAGTCCGCAGACCAAAGAGATTATAGAATATGCTTACAGCAGGTACAACGATATGCTAGAGTTTTTGTGGCCCAAGTTCCCGACAGACGCTGTTTTGCGGCGGAAAGGCACTAAAAAGTGGTATGCCGTTTTTATGACGATAGAAAAATCAAAGCTTGGCCTTAACTCAGACGACATGGTGGAAATAATTGATATGCATGCGCCGCCGGAGGATGTCGACACATGGATAAAAGAAAAAAGCTGCTTTCCGGCATATCATATGAACAAAAAGCACTGGTACACCATTTGCCTTGACAATTCTATATCATCCGATGAAATATGCAGAAGGCTTGATATAAGCTATCTGCTTGCAAAATAGGCAGCAAGTAAAATCAGTAGGCGATCACAATTCATACTGGGAGGATATTATGCCGAATATTACCTTATGCGGATTTATGGGCAGCGGCAAGACTACTGTTGGAAAGGCGCTTGCCAAAATATTAAACTGCACTTTTATAGACACCGACGCTGAAATCGAAAAGCGCGCCGGTATGCCCATATCAAAAATATTTGAAAAGAGCGGTGAAGCAGCCTTTCGGCGAATGGAGAGCGATATTATAAAAGAGCTTGCCGGTTTTGACAATCAGGTAATATCTGTCGGCGGCGGCGCTGTGATAAACAGCGAAAATGCACGTAAGCTTAAATCTTACAGCACAGTGGTGTTTTTAGATGTAGACGCCGGCACTGTAATAAAAAGGCTCTGCGATGACAATACTCGTCCTTTGCTTTCGGGGCCGGACAAATATCAGAAAGTAAAACAGCTTCTATCTCAGCGCCGGTCGTTCTATGCTTCAGCCGCCGATGTAATAATAGACGGGCGCGGTGATGCAAAATGCATTGCCGAAAAAATTGCCGAAAGTCTGTAAATTTGTTGTTGACAAATACTTTTGTATATTTTATAGTATTTGTGAAGGCAGCGGATTATACATCCGCAAAGTTTAATGGAGACTGACCTGTATGCATATTTCAAACGCAAAAGTTAACTTTTTCTTTTATTTTCCTTGCTTTTGGCAGGGCTATTTTGCGTTTGGGAAATACAGGCCGTGAGATTATAAAACCGTAAGATTTTCGGGAGCTCATGGCAGTGGGCTCCTATTTTTATGCTGTGGGAGCCCTGAGGCGTTCCCCATAAACGCTGCCTGTTAAATTCAGCGCAGGCGTCCTGCCGCGTAAAAAGGAGTTATTTTTATGATAATTGTACTTAAAGACGGAATTGGAAAGGATAAGATAAAATCCTTTTCCGATGAACTCAGCCGTGACTACGGCGTAAAGGTGAACACATGGTTCGGCACTCATTCGACAGTGCTGGGACTTATCGGCGACACGCAGTCGGTGGACATTGAGCGCGTTCAGGCAAACGATATTGTTGATACAGTAAAGCGCGTTCAGGAGCCGTATAAAAAGGCTAACCGCAAATTTCATCCGGACGACACGGTTATAGAAGTCGCCGGACGCAAAATTGGCGGTGGAAATATTGCTATTATTGCCGGTCCCTGCTCGGTAGAAAACCGCGACCAGATATGCGGCATAGCCGAACGCGTCAAGGCAGCCGGAGCATCGTTTTTGCGCGGCGGCGCCTTTAAGCCGCGCACCTCGCCGTACTCCTTCCAAGGGCTTAGAGCAGAAGGTATTGAGCTGCTGCTAGAGGCAAAAAAGCAGACAGGGCTGCCTATTGTAACGGAAATAATGAGCATTAATCACATAGACCTTTTTGCCGATGTTGATATAATTCAGGTGGGTGCGCGCAACATGCAGAACTTTGAGCTGCTTAAGGCGCTGGGCGCCACCGGTAAGCCTATACTGTTAAAGAGAGGGCTTGCCAATACAATCGAAGAAACGCTTATGAGCGCTGAATATATTATGAGCGCTGGAAACGAAAAAGTAATTCTTTGTGAGAGAGGCGTGCGCACCTTTGAGGATTATACACGCAATACTCTTGATATATCGGCAGTGCCGGTATTTAAGCGGCTTTCGCACTTGCCGGTTATCGTAGATCCGTCTCATGCCTCCGGTATTGACTGGCTGGTTGAGCCGCTGAGCCTGTCGGCTGTAGCTGCCGGCGCTGACGGACTTATAATAGAAGTTCACAACGACCCGCCACATGCCCTGTCCGACGGCGCGCAGTCGGTGACTCCCGACGCTTTTGATGTCATAGCTAAAAAAGTATTTCATCTTAAAAAAGCGTTGGCAGATCTTTGATATAAAATCTGCGGCCGTTTAAACTCGGTATGGTGAGCAGACGGTCCCAATTTAATGGCAGATGTCGTAATACTGTAATTACATTCAAAAGGTATTGGCGGCAGCGGCATGACTATTTATTTTCCGGTGCAGCATATGGTATGACAGCGTAAATAATATATGGCGCTGGATGAGGCAGAAATAGGCTTACCGCTTTGCTGCTTAAGCATGTTCTAAAATCTTTTGAGCGCAGTCAACTTCGTTAAGTTTATTAGGAAGTCTTGCAAGGGCGGCACAAACCAGATCGTCAGCTTTACATCGGCCTTTTAAGCCGGAAATATATTACACGGAATTTTTCACAAATATATACCGCAAAATAATGTCGGTTATGTTGGCGCGTGTCGCATATTTTTGCATTGCAGACTATATGATAAAGGGTTGATTTTATGAATATTGCAATAATAGGGCTTGGACTAATAGGCGGCTCTCTTGCCAAAGCCATAAAATTACATACCGGCCATAAAGTATATGCTGCTGACAAAAATTCGGATGTACTTTCTGCTGCTGTTGACTGCGGCGCCGTCGACGCTATAATATCAGATACAAAGCAGCTTGGCATAATGGATGTTGTCATAGTTTGTTTATATCCGGGCGACACTGTCGATTACGTGAAAAATAACGCCGGAAATTTCAAAAGTGGCGGAATTGTGATAGATACCTGCGGTATAAAATCTGACGTTTGCTGTGCATTAAACGATGTAGCTGCAAAAAACGGCTTTTGTTTTATAGGCGCGCATCCAATGGCGGGAAGCGAGAAGTCGGGTTTTTCTGCCAGCAAAGCCGATTTATTTGACGGCGCAAGTTTTATTATAACTCCCGCCGACGGCAGCAGTCCTGCCGTAAATCTTATATCAGATTTAGCTTTGCAGATAGGCTTTGGACGTGTGGTAACCGCGGCGCCGGAATATCATGACAAGATGATAGCCCTTACCTCGCAGCTGCCGCATGTTCTAGCCTGCTCATATGTGCTTGACGCTGACGCCGAGCATCACAGAGGATTTTCCGGCGGCTCATTTCGTGACGTTTCGCGTGTCGCGGAAATAAACGACAGACTGTGGAGCGAACTTTTTATTGAAAATTCCGAACCGCTTATAGAGAAAATTGACAATCTTATAAATAATCTCAGCCTGTTTAAAGAATATATATCGCGCGGAGACAGTGAAAAGCTGCGCTGTCTGCTTGCATCGGCCAGAGCAAAAAAGGAGAGCATAGATAAATGAGAAAGCTTACAATAAATGTTAAACCTCCGTATGACGTCATAGTTGGCAGCGGTCTGCTTGGCGGCGCCGGCAAATTAATATCACGAGTAATGCGCGGCACAAAGGCGCTCATAGTAAGTGATTCCAATACGGCTCCTCTTTACGGCAAAATGATTGCCAGCTCATTAAAAAGCGAGGGACTTGACGTTTACATGCATATTTTTGAGGCTGGAGAAAAGAACAAAACGGTAAAAACTGTGTGGGACATGCTGGAAGCAGCGGCATCATACGGTCTTACTCGTTCTGACGCAATAATAGCACTCGGCGGCGGCGTTACCGGCGACATGGCCGGCTTTGCCGCCGCTGTTTATTTAAGAGGCATAGATTATATACAAATACCTACTACGGTTATAGCCCAGTCTGACTCCTCTGTCGGAGGAAAAACCGGCTGCGACCTCACATACGGCAAAAATCTTGCCGGCGCATTTAAGCAGCCGCGGCTTGTTATAATTGACCCCGACACACTGAGCACGCTTCCTCATCGCTATAAATCGGACGGCATGGCGGAGATAATAAAGCACGGACTTATCGCATCGCCAGAGCTCTTTGACATTATTGAGCGCGGCAGTCTTGATATGGATGATGTTCTTTATCGCAATGTGGACATAAAGCGCTCGTTTGTGGAGGCGGATGAGTTTGACACTTCTGAGCGCATGAAGCTCAATTTCGGGCACACTATGGGGCACGCTATTGAGAAATATTATAACTTTACCGGACCGTCGCACGGTGAAGCTGTCGCTATGGGCATGGTTATCGCCGCCAAGGCGGGTGAAAGTGCCGGACTTACTAAAAAAGGCACGGCAGAGCGGATATGCTCGGTACTTAAGCAGTATAAGCTGCCGACGGCGACTGAGGCTCCGGCGGATAAATTAATAGATATTGCCGCCCTTGATAAAAAGAGAATGGGTGATATAATTAATTTTATACTGATATCGGACATAGGTCATGCATTTATACATAAACTGCGTGCCGCTGAGCTTTCAGACTTTTTGCAGGGGGCTTTTTAGTGAACAAGATTATTATAGAAAAAAGTCCGCTGAACGGAAGAATAATGCTGCCGCCGTCAAAGAGCTGCATGCATCGGGCTATTATATGCGCGGCTTTATCTTCTGGAAGAAGTACAATCGGACCCATTATACTGTCTGACGATATAATACGCACGATTAACGCAGTAACGGCGCTGGGCGCTGCGGTAAGTCTCAGAAAATATGAGGTGAGGATGACGGACAGCAGTATGTCCGCCTCCGTTAACGGGGTCTTGCCGCAAGGCATCTGCAAAAATGATGAGTTAAAGTCCGGCCCTGTTCTGCACGGTGAAGGACAAGCATGTCCTTTACCAGATGATGCAGGCTGTACAGTCACAGGCAGCGGCAGTAATGCAAATTATTTACGTGAGTCAAATAATTTGACTGATGTTCGCAGCACGGATTTAATGAACAATTTTAGCAGCAGCCGGCTGTTCTTTGCCGATATAACAGGTATAAGCATCCCAGAGACGGAGGCAGACATAAACTGCAGCGAATCCGGCTCTACACTCAGATTTATGATACCTGTAGCCGCTGCGCTTGGCGTAAACGCACATTTTACTGGCAGCGGCAGGCTGCCGATGCGTCCGCTCAGCATTTTTACCGATACACTGCCGCTTCACGGTGTTAATTTCAGCGGAAATATGCTTCCTATTTCGATAAGCGGCAGGCTTACGGCCGGTGAGTATATTATAGACGGCTCTGTCAGTTCGCAGTTTATAACAGGGCTACTGTTTGCGTTGCCAATGCTGGATGGCAGCAGCAGTATAAAGCTCTCGTCACCGCTACAGTCGGCGTCGTATATAGACATTACTATAGATATCCTGCGCGAGTTTGGGATAAATATAGAAAAAACACCAGACGGATATTTTATTCCAGGACCGCAGAAATATACTGCATGCGATTATATTGTTGAATCCGACTGGTCGCACTCGGCTTTTTTTATAGAGTCTGCAATGATAGGCGGCGAGATATTCATGGACGGACTGAAAGAAAAATCCGTTCAGGGCGACATCGCTGTTTTAGACATTGCACGCCGCATGGGCTGCGATATAGCTTTTGCCGGCAGCGTCCTTCTCTGCAGGCACGCAAAACTGCGCGGTACGGTTATAGATGCGTCTGATATTCCCGATTTAATTCCTGCGCTGGCCGCCGCGGCGGCAATGGCCGATGGACAGACGCGTATAATAAATGCCGGCCGGTTGAGGATAAAGGAATGCGATAGGCTTTCCGCTGTAGCAGAAGGATTAAAGGCACTCGGCGCCGGCGTCACAGAGGGGCAGGACAGTCTGACAATAACCGGCGTTAAAGCGCTGCACGGCGGCAAAATCAACGGATACAACGATCACCGCATAGTAATGGCGTTTGCCGTTTTAGGCAGCCATATAGGCAGTGTAGAGATATCCGACGCGGGGGCGGTTAAAAAATCTTACCCTGACTTTTTTGAGGACTTTAAAGCACTTGGAGGTAAATATAATGTCATCTAATTTCGGTAAATGCTTGGAGATATCCATTTTCGGCGAGAGCCACGGCCCGCTTGTCGGTGTATGCATAGACGGACTACCGGCCGGCTGCGACATCGACATGGAATATATAAATAAGCAAATGTCCCGCCGCGCGCCCGGCAACGACCCCGGCGCCACACAGCGCAAAGAGCCGGATATCCCTGTAATAAAGACCGGAAGCTACCGCGGCAAAACCACCGGCGCGCCGCTGATGGCAGTTATTGAAAACACTAATACACGCTCGGCAGATTACGAAAACATAGAGCTTGTACCGCGTCCGTCGCATTCCGACTATCCTGCATATGTAAAGTACGGCGGCCACAACGATATACGCGGCGGCGGACATTTTTCCGGCCGGCTTACCGCCTGCATGGTATTTGCCGGCGCGCTTTGTCGAAGTATTTTAAAAGATTATGACATTACTATAGGCGGACATGTATACTCCATAGGCAATGCATATGACGATAAATTTGATATGTGCGAAGTTGACAAGGATTTGTTAAACAGGCTTTCCTCTGAATATTTTGCTGTAATAAATGAAAATATAAAAGTCGATATGCAGGACATTATAATGCTTGCAAAAAAAGACTGCAACAGTGTGGGCGGCATAATAGAGGTCGCTGTCTGCGGCATGCCAGCGGGTGTGGGATTTCCCATGTTCCGCGGCGTTGAGAATGTGATATCGCAGGCGGTGTTTGCCGTACCGGCGGTAAAGGGCATAGAGTTCGGCGCCGGGTTTGATTTCTCCTGCATGACAGGTGTGTCCGGCAACGACCAGTATAAAATGTCCTGCAACACTGTTAAAACAATGACAAACAACAACGGCGGCATACTCGGCGGCATAACCACCGGCATGCCAATAGTGTTCCGAGCTGCGGTAAAGCCGACCTCGTCTATAGCTACAGAGCAGAGAAGTGTAAATCTTGCTACAATGCAGAACACAAAGCTTGTTGTTAAGGGGCGGCACGACCCGTGCATAGTTCCGCGCGCGCTGCCGGTAATAGAGAGCGCGGCGGCAATAGCCGTATTTGATTTGCTGCTGGAAAACGGCACCATAAAGCGCTGCTGATTTGGAGGTACATATGGCTGAAGACAAGCTGAAGGCTTTGAGAAAGCAGATAGATGAGATAGATGAAAAGTTAGTTCCGCTCTTTTGTAAAAGAATGGACACGGCGCTGAATGTAGCGCTGTACAAAAAAGAAAACGGCATGCCTATTTTTGACGCTGAGCGCGAAAAAGCTATACTTGAAAGTCTTTCCGCTTCTGCCGGTAAATATAAGGGCTATGCATCGGTGCTATATGGCACGCTTATGGATTTAAGCCGTGCACTGCAGCATGATATCATTGACTCTTCGGGTATGCCTGCGGATGAGAAAACAACACAGTTTGACGCATCTTTGCCCTGCCGCGTCGCCTGTTTTGGCAGAGAAGGGGCATATGCTCACATAGCGGCGCGCAGCATTTTTAATGAGGCAAAAATTGAATTTTTCCCGACATTTGCCGATACCGCCGCTGCACTGCTAAATGACGGCAGCTTTGATTATGCCGTTATGCCGGTAGAAAATTCCACTGCCGGCTCGGTGCTCGAAGTTTATGACATATTAATAAACAACCCGCTCTATATAGTTGCGGGAATAGAAATTCCCGTCATACACTGCCTGCTGGGTGTGAAAGGAGCAACAGAAGCATCGATTAAGGCGGTATATTCACATAAGCAGGCGCTCTCGCAGTGCTCGGAGTTTATAAAGGCGCACGGCATGCAGCAAATAGAAGAGCTCAGCACTGCTGCTGCGGCTTTCAGGATATCTAAGGAAAACGTTGTCAGCCTTGGCGCCATAGCATCAAAGCTGGCGGCGTCACAGTATGGGCTTGAGATTATCAAAGAAGGTATACAGAACACTTCAAATAATTCCACGCGATTTGTCGCGCTGTCGCGCCGGCTTTCATCATCTGCCGATGCCGATAAGATAAGTATTGTATTCTCACTCGATCACCGGCCGGGCACGCTTTATCGTACTCTTGCAAGATTTGCGGCGCTGGGGCTTAATCTCACCAAAATAGAGTCGCGGCCCAAGCATTCCGGCAAATTTGAATATATGTTTTATCTCGATTTTACCGGAAATATAAACCGCGAGGAGACTTGGCGGCTGCTTTCTGCCCTTAAAAACGAAATGCAGGATTTTAAAGTGCTCGGCAACTATCACGACCGGCTTGCAGATATGCATTAAGCTGAGGAAGAATATAAAGGTAAAAATATGCCTTCCAGCTCCAAAAGACAGCAGCGGACTGCTGAAGATATATTCCGAATATATAAAGCGCCGCCCTGTACAGCCGCTTTTGCAGAGTGTATAAAAAATCGCGAGCTTTTGTCCTTATTTAGTTTGTGAAAAGGCAGATAAAATAATAGTGCATGTCTATGCACACCAGTTGATGGAGCGTCAGAAATATAATCTGAACGCCGAGCTGTCAGTTTATATTGACTGTGACCTCAAATCAATAGTGGGCGGAAACAGCTTTATTTAGTTTTAATGGAGATATTAAAGCTTCAGGTGATAAATACGGTATATGCCGGAATAGCTTTGTTCAATATAAGAAGAAAAGGGCTGTATAAATCTTTAGGATTTCGTCAGATAGGAATTTACCAAAGTACCGGATATAAATGCGTAAAGTGGCGCTACGTCGCGTGGCTCAAAAAGGCCTTGGCTGAATATGACTATGATACTCAGCCGGCCGCATATATCGGCATAATACTGGACAAAAGTATAGAAAATATTTTTCACAAAATAATGCATTTAAAGGCCACCGCTAAAGCGGTGGCCTTTAGTAATTTTTGTACGCTTCAAGCCTATATTAAAGTTTAACGTCGTTACTTTATTAATTCTGTCTGCATTTTATATTGCGCCCTTATTGCTTGTCGGTGCAGCTTTGTTCCGACAGTGATGCTCTATCAAGCAGCTTTAAATATACCTTATAGATAAGTGTACAGATACATCATCTGTATTCATATGCAAAAATTGGAAATGTTTTGCCGGCTTGGTCGGCACATCTGATGATGTCTTTGGAGTTTTATTGCTTAAATTAGACTAATTTATATTTTATATGGCTGTTATATGTTATATTAAAGCCTATTCAAATAAATTAATCGGCGAATTTGACGATGAAATATTAAATCATTATTCATCACAGCTTTCAATGCACCAATTTTTTTGATGGCATTTTGTACAAGTGAGCTTTCGCATTTTTACTGTGTGATTCGCGAATAAAAATTCTAAAAATTTAGGCTTAAATTTTGACTGGCATTCAGGGCATATATACCGTGCGTTTTTATAATATATGTTAGTAAGCAGTATGGCCAATGCAATTACAATCGGAATAGTAACAGCAAATATCCACCACAAGCCGCTTACAGCCCATATAACTATTGCGGCAATCCCTAACACTGCCATAACTGCGGCTAAAGCAGACATCTTTACATAAAGGCTTGACATTTTCTTTTTTTCTTTCATTCTTTGTTCCATGCCTGTAATATATTCAAGCGAAATAGCTTTTGAAGTATTGATTTCGGACAGAATATTATCAATTATCTCTCGACTGTGACGAATATTTTCCGCCTCGCTTTCAAGCTGTTTTTTCCGCTCTTTTAGCAATTGCGACAGCATATCTATCGGCCGGCCGCTCTGCATGATGTCCTTAATAGAGGATAAAGAAAGCCCTAATGATTTAAGCGTGCATATAATACGCATGCCCGCCAAGTCATCTTCTGTATAAATTCTTCGTCCGCCCTCTGTAAGCTGCGACGGCTTAAGCACTCCCTTTGCATCATAAAATTGAACTGTTCTGACAGATACTCCGCATAGCTTTGCCATTTCACCTGTAGTATAGCTTTGCATGGATTTTCACTCCTTTCACCAGCAATTATAAAGTATTACGCCGCGTAACAAGCAATATATTACGCCGCGTAATTTTGAAAATATTTTTACTCTTATCATTTTAATAATTTTATAGCCGGCATATATAAAATATAGATATAATTTATATGATAGACTAATTGCAGCTATAATGGTCAACACAGTATATACGGCTAAAGTTGCAGTACAAATATGTAAATTTTAAAATAAAGCATTATTAAATATGATGATGAACAATTTATAATAATGCAAAAGGGTATATGCCAAGAATTTTATGCTTTTAGGCATTTTGTATGAGCACTCAGCAATACTGGCAATAGCATCGTAATATAATGTATGGCGATTTTGCGAAATCCAATACATACTATATCAGATAAAAACAGAATAAAATCTTATTATGTCCTTTAATATTTTAGCCATACATGTGCCCAAAATCCGATAATACATTAAATCTATATTTACAGCTCTTTGCCGTTGTCTATCAGCCATTCTTTTTTTACTGCATCGTCTACAAGACTTGCTGCAAACCGCCAAAGCTCTTCAGATGCACGGCGTATAGGCTCCATGCGCTTATAAACGGATGCGCTTGCCACCTTATGACTTTTCCAGCTCTGACCGTCAGTATAATAATTATTCAGCATTGGCTGCAGCCGGTCTATCGCTGCCGCAAAGCAGGCGTCAGGCGTCTGTTCGGCGTCAAATTCCTCCCATAGATCTCTTATTTCTCTTCCCTGCTCCTCCGGCAATATTGAAAACAGCTTGTCAGCCGACGCTTTTTCGCGCTCGGCTTTGCTCTTATTACTCTCAATATCATAAGCATATGTATCCCCGGCATAAATTTCCACCAAATCGTGTACCAGCGCCATTTTTATAACCCTGTTTATATCAACGCCTTCTGACGCATATTCACTGAGGACAAATGCCATAAGCGCAAAATGCCAAGAATGTTCTGCGTCATCCTCTCTGCTCCGGTCCGATATTTTAAGCGTTTGGCGGAGTATATTTTTCATCTTGTCGACTTCTAAAAGAAATTTTACCTGCTTTTCAAGATTATTGCTCATTTTGTCAGCTCCCTGCTCTTTTAAACAGCTTTGCCTTGTGTTAAACTTACTAAGTAATCTGCTTTAAAGGATGATAATGTGAGATTATTTATTGCCATATTATTAAGTAAAAGTATTATAGGAAAAATCCATGAGCGCGAGTTACGTCTTTCTCAGTTATGCAATATTAATTTTGTACCGCCGCAAAACTTGCATGTAACACTTAACTTTATAGGCGAAACTAATCGCGTGCAGGAGATTATAAATATTATAGATGATATATGCGCTCCAAAATTTGAATACAAAATTAAGGGACTTGGACATTTTCGCCGCAATGACGGCGATATTCTCTGGACCGGCATAGAAGATAAATCAGCCATAGAAAAAATACAGCAGCAGCTTACGCAAGGATTGCTCTCAAATGGATTTAAAATAGAGTCACGCTCCTTTAAACCACATATAACTCTTGCGCGCAGAGTAAATATCAGCGATAATAATTATTATACCGCAAAGCAAATTTTTTGTACAGCACTAACCGCTTACGCTAAAAGGATAAGTCTTATGAAGTCTGAGCGCAAGAATAACAAAATGGTTTATACCGAAATATATGGCAAAGATTTACTTTAATTTTTCCTATTAAGATTTATTTTCTCGATCTCGTTTATTCTTCAGACGTCATCGCCACGAGATTTTAAGACAATGCTGTATTTTATTAATCTAAGTTAAAGATATAAAAATCGCATGTCAATATATGGGCCGAGCCGAAAGTTTGAGCCATGCTGGGTGACAGTGCTCGGATGATTGAGCCAATGCTTTATGACGGCCGCGTCACAAGGCTAAAATTTAAGCTGCCGGGAGCTAAACCAGGTATGCCAAAATACACTGCCTCATCGACTTTTCACTTTTTCACTTTTGGCGTGTATCAGTACATCGGCGGTCTTAACGGCAAAAATTCATTTCTGCTGCCGGAATTTTAGGTGTAAAGCAGTTTCCAGCGAGAAGGTTTTCGTATGTACAAGGCATAAATTTCTCCATATTGCTGTATGGCAAAAATTTTAACACAGTCCGCAAGGGAAAAACACTGAAAACCATATTCTGTTTGACATACGGCAGCTTAAAGTGCACAAAATATATTATTATGGCTTGCCGTCGCTTACAATAAACATGTGTTGTTATAGTTCGGCCAATTTAAAATGTTTTTTTATAAACATGTTCCATAAATCTGATGCTTATAGCTTTTATCAGCTAAGCCGCCATAAAAATTTTGCTTTTTACGCAGGCAGCAAAAAAGGACAGTTTTGCACTGTCCTTAATTTTTTATTTTATAAAGATTTAATGTATATTTACTATTTTTTCTTTCCATTTTTACCGCTGGATTTTTTCTGCGATGACGAAGAGGATGAACGTGAAATTTTTATCCACAGAGGTCCCGCTACAAATATTGAAAGAATAAACGACACCGCAAGGCCAAGCAAAAGCGGTAGCATATATCTTGCAATTCCAAAACTTCCGGTAAAAAGCGATACTACTATTGCAACAACAGCAGCAAGATATATTATGCAAGAAGATATCAAAAGCGGCTTAAACGCCTGACCTATTGATAAATTCATAATCTCTTCTTTAGATGCTTTGTCAACAAGCTCAACTTTTCTTTCACGGTACTTTTCAAATATCATCGACACATTATACGCTGTGTAGCAAAATACCGCCGCTAACGATGCAAAAAAGAAATCACTAAACGGTACGCGTATTATTGTATATATAAAGAAAAGCAGCGCTGAAGCTATTAATGCTGTCACGGCAGATGATATAAAAGCACTGAACCACCTCAGCTTATTAAATCTTATCCATACATATATAAAGAGCAAAATTGCAAGTATTAATACAGCATATAAACATTTAAGGACGAACATGCCCATTGAGTCCGATGTTATAACAGAGCTGTGCCCGCTCTCAGCATAAAATCCAAATATAAGCTGCACAACCGCACCGACTACCGCAACTGCAAGCGATATGAGCAAAACCAGCTTAATCTTGCCAGTAAAGACTTTTTTATCAGTCATTGTTAACACCTCCGTAAAGCGATGGACGTCTCAATGCCTTAAAGCCCGACAAGCCTCTGAGTATTATCCTTGATACTATTGCGTTCATAAATGCACTGAACAGTACACCGCCAAACAGTACATACGCAAAATAATATACATGGCCTTCTACCGGCGTTCCAAAGAAGAATATGTTGCTGAATATTCTTGCCGTGAAGCTGTGACCAAACCCAAATGTACCCATAAGTACTATTGCTATTACCGCTAATACTATTGTGCTGCCTATAAGCCCTGGCAACGTCTTCTGATATCCAGTTATTACCGCGCCGTCTATCGTTCGGTCATTATTTATCTCCGCCTTAATATTAGCAGCCGTCGCCATTGCCATAGAAATGCCTACAAACATCGAGATAAGTATTGCAGCAGCTACAGGCAGAGTAAAGGTTATAGAATTTACCGGTGAGAAGAAGCCTGTCATAACCGCCATAAGTCCTGCCGCCTGGCCTATAAGCGCAATGCTCGCCGCTATGCCCGGCAGCTTGTATTTTACTATAAGCACTATTATCGCCGCAGCCAAAAGCATGCCTGCTGATATAATAAGCGTCAGCATAACATTATCGCCCATAGTCGGCGTAAAGGCGTCATAAGTGTCGGTGCTGAGCTTATACGGCAAAGACCCTGAATTCATCAGACCGGCAAGATGATACGCTTCGTATTCGCTGGACATTGTTATATTAATTTGTCCATTGGTTATCGCCTCCGATATTGAAGGAGACGCTACATTTTGTCCGTCAACCCAAACAGACAAACTGCTTACACCGTTTGTTCCCGCTGCCATTGCATCAGATCCGGCAGATGTAAAATATATTCTAATATAATAACCGTTTACCGCATCATACATTACGTCGGCACGCTTTATTCCGCCGTTGGAGTCAGCCAAAACATTTGTATTTGTACTTCCGCTGCATATCTGTACAAGGCCTGTTTGACCCATGTCATAAAATGCTTCTGCTACTGTTATCTCATTATTATCATAATTCTGATGATGGACTGTGAGCTTGCCTGATTCTTCATTAATGCTTATATCATAATCCGTAAGACGGAGATATTGCATCCTGGTCATAAGCTTCTGCTTGATATTTTCCAGCTCTTCCATCGTCGGTACGCTGCCGTTCTCCGTCTCAGGCGTATATACTGTTTGCCATCCGCCGCCGACATCCATACCCAGTCTTATGTCGCTGTAGTCCTTGAAATATATTATCCTTTTCTCGCCAAAATAATTATCTGCGCCAAATACAGAAAAATATGTAAAGGCAAATACAAGCAGGATAACTATAATTGAAATAGGTTTACCCGCCTTTTTCATGGGCACATCCTCCAAAACATAAATATTTTAAGCCTTGGTCAATAGATTGCATCATAGATATTATTATATTTTGCAAAACAGTAATTGTCAAATAATATTAACATATTAATTGTAAACAATTATTTATTATGCATTTTCAATAATCTTTTTTGCCGATACAATCTTAAGTGCAATGCAGAACAATTCCATAGCCAGTTTAAGCTCATCAACCGACGGAGATGTCGGAGCAATACGTATATTCTTATCCCATGGGTCCTTCCCATAAGGATACGTTGCACCGGCAGGAGTAAATACAACGCCTGCCTCCTTGCACATTGCCACCGTTTCAGAGGCGCATCCATCCAGCGTATCTACACTTATAAAATATCCGCCGCGTGGGTTTGTCCACTCTGCAAGGCCGGTGCCGCCAAGCTCTCTTTCAAATACATCTATTACCGCTTCAAATTTTGGACGAAGTATAGCAGCGTGCTTTTCCATATGTGCTTTAAGCTCCGCCTCTGTTTTAAACATACGCATATGCCTTAATTCATTAATTTTATCTGGACCTATTGTTTGTGTAGTTATTCTTGCCTTAATCAGCTTCATATTGTCAGCGCTTGAGGCTACCGCACTCACCCCAGCACCGGCATACACTATCTTCGAAGTAGATGCAAACACTATAGGCCTGTCCGGATTGCCTGCAGCAGCGCACTCATCAATAATAGAGGCGAGATGATCGTCACCGTAAAGGCTGTGAACGACATATGCGTTGTCCCAGAAAATTCTGAAATCCGCCGCTGCCGTTTTCATGGAGGCAAGACGTTTCACCGTCTCGTCGCTGTATATATATCCCTGCGGATTTGAATACTTCGGCACACACCACATGCCTTTAATCATATCATCACTTGCTACAAGTCTCTCTACAGTATCCATATCCGGCCCATGCACAGTCATCGGAACAGTTATCATTTCTATTCCAAGTGTCTCGCACACCTTGAAATGACGGTCATACCCTGGCGCCGGGCATAAAAATTTAATCTTTCCCTGCTTTAGCCACGGCTCGCCGCCAAAACCTAACAGCATGGCCTGCGATATCATATCAAACATAAGATTTAAAGATGAATTTCCGCCGATTATTACATTATCAGCATCAGCGCCCATTATGCCGGCAAACAGCTTTCTTAGCTCCGGCAGGCCGAATGGGACGCCGTAATTGCGACAGTCGGTGCCGTCCTCTGCAAAGGCATTTTCAAAATCGACATTGTGGAAAAATTCCTTACTGAGCGCAAGCTGCTCAAGCGACGGAATTCCCCTAGACATGTTCAGCTTAAGCCCCCTGCCTTTCAGCTCATCATAGCGGGCCTGCTCGCTTTTTAATGCGTCAGACAACTCTGCCTTGGTCATCTTATCAAATCTCATGCTATATATCTCCCTCTGCCTCATCGGCAATTAATATTAAAAAAGCCGGAAGACATTACTCTTCCTGTTAACTTATTTATTTTAATATATAGCCATGAATATATCAACATTTTTTTAAAGCTGACAGACAAAAAATCAGTATTTTTGCGCTGTCGTTTTTATAAAAATATAGGCGTTTTCTCCCCTGATATAGCTTTACTTTGCCGCGAAATAGGCAAATGGCTATCAAAATAACATTATCGTGTATATTGTGTATGAAATCCCGCAAATTGCGGCGTGTATGTCGCTGTATATCAAGACTACGTAAATACAGCAGTTTTAACCATATGGAACAAGTGTAAAAAATATATACATACACCAGCACAGCTTAATCTATATAAATTAAATATTTTATAAAATATTCCGCTTTAATAAGAGCATACCAAGATTATAAAACTTATAAAAAATCCGCACTGCCAAAATATACCGCATTAAAATGACCTTTTATACTGTCTTTTTGCTTTTACACAAAAAATCAGCTTTCCGCCCGCTCAATCATTTTGCCTATTAATAAAACACAAAGGTACTGCTGTCTTCTGTAATACATAGAGTATCGCGGCGGTCCACCTCACAGCTATTGTTACTGCAGGCAGTTGGATACCGTAAAATTAAGCTTTGTACTCCTGTTAAGCCAAAGCTACCGCAAATGTGTATGACGTATTTGCATGCTGCAAGAGTCGTCATTTAAACATTAAATTTGCAAAAATCGCAAAAATATATTTTTGCCTTCTTCTCTCGGAGTAAGAGCTTTTAAGTTCTTTAAAATCAAAAAAGCCGTGCTCGAATTATGAGCGCGGCTTTACTCTCAGTCTTATAAAATCATGAGCGATATTCACTAACTAACAACCTGCACTTTATACAGACTAAGCGGCATACATATGTCCGGCTTTATGCTCAGCTTTTATTTGTACGGAAAAATCCCTGCAGCACTGTTTTCCTGCCTTCTTCTATTGAGCTGTTTATAAGGCTTGCAAAATAACCTGCGGCAAATCCATAATTAATGCCGACTGTTACGATCCCCGGCGTCTGTGCCTCTGCAGATGCAAGCAGCGCCGCCATGCCGTTTATACATGAATCAGAAGTAGTATCCGTAGGTACAGCTATTACCGGCTTCTGCGTTATATTCGCCAGTATTGATGCAAGTGCGTCACCAGTGCCTATTACTGCTATTATTGCCGACGACTGCATTATTTTTTCATCTGCATATATTCTCCCTATGCATGATGCATCAAGATTATATATGCACTCTGTCGCCGCGCCGAACATCTGACAAGTTTCGGCAGCTTCCTGCGCTGGCTGCATTGCGGCGACCGGAGATACGGCTACTGTTATCAGACCTGTCTCCGCCGGTACCGTCTGCTGCAGTGATATGGTCCTGGCGAGTTGATTATATCTTGCCTTGCGGTAATTCTGCATTACCGCGCGGTAATATGCCGGAGAGGCATGTATAGCCAATATATCGTCACCCTGTGCGGCAAGATCTATAAACATGTCTCTAAATTCATCGCATTTCCTGCCGGAGCAGTTTATAATCCTCGGACCACTGTATTCGGCCGGAGTGTATGGGAAGCTCCCGCAGCACACGGAGCTTATGCTTTCCTCTGCCTGCTCGACACTTATAGTGCCGTCTCTTACCGCCTGTAATAATGTATTAAGATTCAAAGCAAAAACCCCTTTGTATTTATATTTGCCTTACTTGCTAATCCGTATTATTTTAAGCCGATTATGCCGCTCATTTAAAATATATGCTATAGTAATCATAAATATTTTATTTTTTATAGCTTTATCATTATTTTGTTTAATCTTAAGTTACTTTTGTCTGTTTACAACCATTTTCATTCAGCACAAACAGACATTTCTGTAAGCGACTTGATCTTTTTTCGCTTTTATTGCACTATTTCAGCTATTCATTACACGGTCCACTTCTATTATGACTTTTGTTCTCACTTGTTTACTATTTTATGAAATATTACTTTTGCATTTATCCCTAATATTACAGTAATCACCTATAAAAAACATTTGTTAAAGTGCTATGTAAATAGTTGTTCTCCGTTCAATACAATAGACATCATTAAATAGTATTGTATGAGCATAAAATACCCTACACATTTAAAATTACCGATGCAATGGCATAGACAAGCAAAGACACTGTGTAAGCAGTAGCTATATAAAAAATCATTGCCGACCAGAACCATTTTTTAGACGGCATTTCACGTCTCATAACGGCAAGTGCCGCCGAACAGGGCGGTGCAAGCAGATTAAATATCATAAAGGCAAGGCCTGACGCCGGACTTAATATGCCAGAAGAGAGTACTGACGCTATCGGAGCTGCAAGAGCCGCTTTAGCACTTTCTTCTCCCGCGCCATAAAGAACACCAAGAGTTGATACGACGGCTTCCTTTGCAATAATTCCCGCCAGTATTGCCACAGGGAGCTGCCAATTATCCCCAAATCCCATTGGTTTAAATATTATAAGCATCGCTTTTCCTATGCTTCCCAGCATACTGCATGATGGGTCGTCTACCATTTGCAGCGAAAAGCTGACATTTTGCGTAAGCCATGCCGCCGCCGACGCTAATGCTATTATTGTGCCGGCCTTTATTAGAAAGTGCTTCATTTTCTCATACAGGCTTATCGAAATGTTTCTTATTGTCGGCATACGGTAGGATGGTAACTCCATTATAAAGGCTGCATCGTTTCCTTTGAATAATCTTTTCTTTATTATCAGCGCCGACATAAGTGCAACTGCTACGCCTATTCCGTAAATCAGCACCATTACGGCTCCCTGATGCGCGGGAAAAAACGCGGCCGAAAACAGGCCGTATATCGGCAGCTTAGCACCGCATGACATAAATGGTATAAGGGTAATTGCCAGCGCTTTGTCCTTTTCATTTTCTATCGTGCGGCATGCCATAATAGCCGGTACGCTGCAGCCAAATCCCATAAGCATGGGCACAAACGATTTTCCCGAAAGTCCTACTTTGCGTAATATCCCGTCCATTATAAAGGCTGCCCTTGCCATATATCCGCTCGATTCCAATATTGTTATAAAGAAAAACAGCAGCAATATCTGCGGCATAAATGTTATAACTGAACCTATACCGCCCATAATTCCGTCGATTATCAGGCTTTCAAGCCAATACGCTGTACCTATCTTGGCCAGTATGCTCCGCAGTGCATTAAGGCATACATCAATTCCTCCCTCAACTGCGCTGTGCAGCAGTGCGCCCGGCATTGGGAGGCCAAATATGCTGCTTGAAAAGGTGAGGATGAAAATCAACGCCATTATAACTGCAAATATTGGTATGCCGAACAGTCTGTGCGTAAAAATCTTATCAGCTTTGTCCGACGCAGTCATATTATAGATTTTCAGTTTTTTTACCGAAGTTTCACAGCACTCGTCTATATAATTATATCTTGCTATGGCCGCCGCTGTTTCAATATCTCCGTCCGGTGCATAGCGCTTTGCAGCAGCATATGCTGATTTTATTCGCAAATCTGACGTCGAATCTAAATTGATATTGCTACATGCTGCCATACCCTCCTCCAAAATTTTCGCAGCGTAATAGGCGGGGTGTTTTACACCCTCGGACTTTAAAAGCTGCGATATACTTTTTACATATTTATTTAGATTATATTCATATAGTGTGCTTACACCGATACGATTGAGCCGCGCGGCGCGCAGTACTGCTTTCATAAGCTCGTTAATCCCTCTGCCCTTGACAGCTGATATGGCAATTACCTCTACCCCAAGCTTTTTCGAGAGCTTTTCAGTGGAAATAGATATGCCATGCTTTTTTGCTGCATCCATCATATTAATCGCTATTACTATTGGTATGTCTGTCTCCATAAGCTCGGTTGTGAGATATAGGCTGCGTTCTATAGCCGTTGCATCTACTATGTTTATTATTACATCCGGAGTATCACTGCCTACTATGTGCTGTCTGGCTATATCTTCTTCCGGAGAGTATGGAGAAAGCGAATATATTCCAGGTAAGTCTATAAGACTTATCTCTTCATTCTTTATTTTGTATTTGCCTTGTCTTCGCTCAACCGTGACTCCTGGCCAGTTGCCCACGTGCGCATTACCGCCAGTCAGAACATTAAAAAGAGTGCTTTTCCCGCAGTTGGGATTTCCTACCAGCACTGCTTTTACAGGCATATAATTTCCTCCGTTTCTAAAATGCCGCCAAAAGTTTGCCGGAGTACGCTGATGCATCAGACTGCATTCATAAAATTAGACTGTCAACAATATTAACGCGTCCGGTTAATATTCACTTTTGACTATAACAGCTCCCGCTTCCGCTTTCCTTAATACAAGATCGTAATCTCTTAAAAAAATCTGCGTTGGGCCGCCAAAAGGTGCAGACTTTTTTACTAATATCTTTATTCCGGGAGTAATCCCCATGCTAAGCAGCTTCTTTTTTAGTGCTGGCGCTGCGGTTATATTCAGTACTGTGCATCTTTTGCCAGGAAGTATATCTCTTAATGTCATAGCTCTACTCCGTTTTACCGTTTAACTTGTCTCTGCTGTAAAAATATAATATTATAATTGCTGTTTTATGCATATGTTTTTAAAATGGGTATTGAAATAAACACCAAGATAGTTTATAATATCTAAAAGTTAAATATGGACGCTTAGCTCAGCTGGTAGAGCATGCGCTTGACGTGCGCAGGGTCAGGGATTCGAGTTCCTTAGCGTCCACCACCAGGCCGGGCCTGGACGCGTTTTGCGCCCTAAGCTCGGTCTTTTTTTGCACTCTTAGGCCCGCGCTTATAGTCTACTACATTTACTGTACCTTACTGTCAGGCTGAGCCTGGATGCATTTCGCATCTAAATATTTATAATCATAAAAAATCACCCTGAAAGAATTTTATCTCTTTCAAGGTGTTAATCAAATATGTAATAAAAATAAGTATAAAAATTACTTTTTAATCTAAATTAAGATTATAATATTAAAGCTTTTAACAAGCTTTGCTTGTTTTATACTTGTGAAGTCATCCTTGCACATATTGCAAATAATCGCTTCCTTCATATTTTTCCATAATATAGCGACTGTAACATGTGCGGCACACTCTTTCCTTGCCACTGTCGGATGCAGTACCTGAAAATATGCTTGAAGAATTCTTTATATGATGGCAGTCATCATATAAATGATAAACTTCTCCGCTTATCGTCCAATAGCATGTGTCGATTTCACCTGCATCCAAATAATCTGATGAGATATTATCTTCATTGCTGCTTGCACCAAAATCTGACGGAGGTATGCTCACTTCTTCAATATCGCTTGTGTTAACATATATGCTTTCTTCTCCTGTTGTGGAGATTATTGAATGCTCACCAGCAGTAATGGTAGCAGAATTATGCGGCATAAAAATGTAAACAAGCAGAAAAACAGAACATATAATCAAACTTACACACGCTGGTATTAACATGCTTTTCATCCGTGATCTTATTTTTGTGTATTTCTGTACATATTCTGTAAAGCAATGTGCTTCTTGCTCTTTTGTTATGTCAGTGCTGAGCATAGTGTTCCCAGTATTAAAATGGTTTAAGTAAATATGACCTTCTTCATGCAAAAATAGCAGCTTTTCATCCTCAGCCGATAGTCCGTCTTTTATAAAAAGTATTTTATATTTGTTGTCAAAATAAGTAAAGCAATTTGCAAGACGTGTGTATTCACTAAGTTTTAAATGACTTATCAGTTTCGCCGCTTCATCGTTTTCATCGCTGTATCTTACCACTTTGAAGCCCTGACGCTTTATTATCCTTTCTATATCACTTGCTTTTATCGGATGAGTTAATTCATATTCTTTTGTAAACTTCCTTGCTTCTTTGTCGACTTTCAAAGGCTCCCCTCCCGTAAGATTATTTTCTTATAATAATCTTACAACAGCATTCGACAAAAAGCACTAATAATTTAAACTTTTTATTTATCTTCTATTTTTTTCAGCAATCTTACTATCTCTTTGTCGTTGTCTTCATCAACTACGGTTTCTGAAGTTGCACCGCCAAAGGCTATAGCTCTTCCTATCCTGTATTTTGTTTTCCCGTCATATTCCTTTGTGTTGTCGCCTGTTATTCCCAACAGCTTGTTTACAGCTTTTTGCATGTCAGGCCTCGCTCTATAGGCATCTATTATACTTCTCTCTGCTGAAGTTAAATTATTTAAATATAATTGACTCTGCTCAACATCACTATTTATAAAATAATCTAAACTGGTTATTCCATATATTTGGCACAGTTTAATAAGCGTTTCAGCATCCGGTTCCGCTTTACCAGTCTCCCAAGAACTGAATGTAGACTGTACAACCCCTAACTGATTATATACTTGCTTTTGGGTCAATCCCTTGTTAATTCGAGCCTGCTTTAACTTACTGGCCAAATTAAACTCTGCCATTTTACCACCCCTGCGCTAATTTTATCATACATAATTCTGATTTTCAATAAACCTATCTATTTCGTTTTATTGTGGCATTGACAAACGAATTTATACATGTTAATATTTGATAATAACTATTTTTTCGTTTAATCTAAAACGAATTTTTCCATTATTCTATTCTTGTATAATTTGCCTTATATGGTGATGTTTATTATGATTGCTGAAAAGCTACGTACCTATTTAGATGACAATAAAATATCAGTCTCAAAACTTTCAATGCAAATTGGCCTGCCGGAACTTTATTTAAACGATTGTTTAAGTGGAAAAACAAATCTTAAGGCCAGTGATTTTATTGCTATTTGTAAAGCACTTAATTTAGATATTGACTTTTTTAAATAGTAAAGGTTTATTTTTATTTTACATTAGTATATCATAAATCTACTGATTGGTCAATATAAATCTCCTTATTTTCTTTAATTATTACTATGATTTAATTTTAACACTTTTGCTTATTTCCCTTTTTGACAATATAGTTTGATATTATGCAACAAGCTAAATAAGCTTACATAAGGTGATGTAATATATGAAAGTACCCGATTTAAAAACTGCTATTCAAATATATTATCAATATCCGTCTGGTCTGGGCACAAAGCAAATTTCTCAGTTATTTGGTGTTAGTCCATCTACGGCATTCAACATGAAAAAGCAGGTTCAAAAAATTATGCGTGAAAGAAATATAAAATGCTGGAAATCTTCCGATATACATACTCAAACTGCATATGAACTTTGGGGAATTGATATTAATGACATTGAAAGAAAATATCAAAAGCTATTGTCTCTCGGATTAATATCTGATAATACAAATAATATATAATTATAACTCCACTTATTTCTTTTTTACGATATTTGTATCAGATTTTTTGTTATTGACAAAATTAACATACAGTAATATAATATTTCATACGGCTATAGGGGCATAGCTCAGTTGGTAGAGCAGCGGTCTCCAAAACCGCGTGCCGAGGGTTCAAGTCCTTCTGCCCCTGCCAGTGAAAAGCGGCTCAACCATGCGGGTTTGAGCCGCTTTTCTTGTATCTTTCCTGCCCGGCGCTCGGTCTGCTTTGCCGCATTTTGATGCTCAAAACGAGCGTCAATTTCGCATCTGCTGCCAACGGTTTGCAACGATTCCGTGTACTACATCATCAAAATAGCATCAGTCAGCGGCGGTGCTGTTGGTGGATTTTTGCCTTTTCTTTGTTTACTGCATCGCAAATTTTGACCGCCCAGATTTGCGTCTGAGCGGTCTTTTCAGTTACATCTCAAAGCCTTCGGTGATGCCACTGAGTCTTGCCGTGTCCTTTTTCACATAGTACAGTTCAGTGATCTGTGAGGTACTGTGTCCCAGCAGATCGGCTACCTGCCTTGGCGATAATGCCTTGATGGTTCCGTCAGCTTGCTTCTGTCCATTGACCAAATTGGTCGCGAAGGTATGCCGCAGGCTGTGCAGCCCTTTCTGCTCAATCCCCGCCGCCTTGAGGATTCGGTAAAATCTCTTTCGCAGATTGACCGGTTTGGTGTAGCCTCCGTTTCCGTCCGCCACAAGGGGCGTATTTTCCCCGAAATAGGCTTCTCTGCGTAGATCCTCGATCATTTTCACCGCCGTCCTGTTCAGCGGCACTGTGCGCTTGCTGGTGGCGCTTTTGGGCTTGCCGACTTTGATCTCCCGGCCGCTTGTAAATTCTGTACCTTTTCTTCTCGATACTTCTTTTACGCCCTGCCGGACTATCAGCGTTTTCTTTTCAAGGTCGATGTCAGCGTTCAGCAGACCGAGCAACTCTCCGGTTCGTAATCCTGTGTTCAGCATCAAGATATATGCCGCTGGTTGCTGGTATTTCCGTTTTCCGTCTTTGAAGGTGCTGAACGCTTCGGCTTTGAATTTCTCAATTTCCTCCGGCGTGAAAATAGTCACTGTTTCGCATTCCGGTAAATCTTCTTTATCCTGCGCCGACAGGAAATTGCTTTTCTTCATCATCTCCACATTCGCCATGGGATTTTTCGGAATCAGTTCTTCGCGATAAAGATATCGGAAATATTCGTTTAGCACCACGTAGGCTTTCTTAACGGTTGTGTAAGCGTAGCCTTTGTTCATCCAGTAGTTGAGCAGATTTTTGATATCTGCCGCTGTGATGTCTCCAACCGGCTTTTCCCCCAACAGAGGATAGATCTGATTTTTGGCACTGCATTCGCATCGGTCATAGGTAGTCTGCTCCACGGATGGGAATTTGAACACCTGCAGCCAGTTCTGCATACTGTCCTGTAGTGTCTTTTTGGACTCATCCGACTCCACGGCTTGATTTTCAAAGTCCGCGATATAGTCCGTCATCTTTTTGTTGACCTCGGCTTTGGTCGTACCGGAGAAGCTCTTGCGTTTCCGTTCTCCATGCTCGTCCATATACCAGACTACGCCGCCCCAGCGGTTGTCGGTACGCTTGAAGGCATTGCCGTTGGTTAACAATCTTCTCTGCATTCTTTGTCACCCCCTAATATTTCAAATTCATAAACGCTGTTTCGTGTGGTTAAGGCAATGGCATTATCTTCGAAGGTAGCCTCTCCGCAGCCCGTTGTCAGGTCGTATTCCACATTCATAAAACGGATAAAGTGCTTTCCAGGATGCTTTTTCTCGCTCTCAAAGATAAACAGGATTCCTCGGAGACCAATGCACTCCTCTCGCCAATTCCAGATTTCATACGGCGTATCGGATATCCTGCGTATGCTTTTGCATTCCACCGCCTCATAGCTTTGAATTAGCTTCGGCATATTTTCAGCCCCTTTCTTAACGACACACCATACCACACCTCGATTGGAATATCCAGCGACTTTGCAAAAAGTAAGGAAAAAGTCACATACTGAGGTGCATACCCTGTTCCTCATCTTCGTTGTGACCTGCCTGCACAGAACGGTCAGTTTTCAAGCCGTGAGCCTGTTTCTTCCGCTCGATCCTGGATTTCAGCTTGGAGTCGATCTGCGTATCCAATTTCATCCGCCGCTTTTGACAGCTTGCGGCTATGGCTTTTGCAAGTATGGCAATTAAATTTCCGACAGCGGAATTGATAGGTGCTGATTGTAGGGAGACGCTGGTTTGCATCATCAATACCGCCGAACGCAGAACAGCATTCTTGATGTCACGAAATTCCTTGTTGTCCTCCAGCGGAATATCCGGTTTTGGTTTGCCATAGTAAATCGACAGCTTTTCACGGTTGGCCTTGTTCCACTCCGCATACAATTCGGCAATTCGTTCATCCTTTGCAAGCTCGGCAACGATGGCGTCAACCGTCTGCTTGATACTTTTAGGAAGATAGCCGTAAACCTTTTGGCCTTTGTAACCGGAAAGCTGTCCGACCAGTTGGCTATACAGATTTTTCATTTCCTTGGACGCGGCGATTGGCGTTTCCGCGCTTTCCAGCAATTCATTGATCCGCCTTTTCGCTTCTGCCCGAACCTCATCCCGCATCTGAGTTTCCAGCGTGAAGGCATGGTACATTTCGTTGCGGAAGATATCGTTGGCGAGCAGCCTGCGCATTTCTTCGATTCCTTTGTTGGTGAGATACCCCTGTTTCACATCTTTGGAATACACCATCAGGTGAATATGCGGATGGTGGGTTGTGTTATGGAAGGCCGCATACCATTGCATTTGCGAAGGCTCGATTTTGTGCGCCTCGGCAATTTGCAAAGCGCTGCGCCGCACAAGTTCTTTCCATGCGTTGGCATTGTTGTAACCAAGCCGTTCCGCATCCTCCCGACGAAGGCTGACAACGTGCGTCCAGAGGATGCCTTCGTGATGGGATGCTTCCTCTGCCACAGCATCCAAATCGATCTTATCATCGTTTTGACTGAACAGTCCGTGCTTGCCGAGTCTCTCGACGCCGGGACGCTCTCCCATATATGACACCAACTTTTTGATGCCGTCAATCCGGTCGGCATTGCGTTCAATGAACGCGTCTATAAATTCCGTTGCCATACCACGAGACTGTTTCTGCCTAAAATCCACACATTCTGGATAATCCCACGCAGGTGGATATGCTTTTATTAAATCACAGATTAGAGCAATCTGTTTTTTCGTAGCCGGACGATGATCGAATCCGTCCGGCAGCTTCTCCACACCTTCCCGTGTTCCCATATACTTGACCAGCTTACCGGCATTGGCTCTGGCCGGATTCTTGATATACCGGCTGGTGAATATGATCTTCGGCATTGCTATTCACCCCGCTGCCATTCGTAGGCGTCTTCGAATGCAACCACACCGTTGAGCCGCGCCACCTCACCGGCGCAGGAGTTCCTCAGCCTCGCCATAGTATCCTCATCCACCTCGTTAAAAGCGGCGGTTAGGTTATTCTGAATGGACTGTTCCACCGCGACCTTGAACAGCATTTCCGAGATGTGCCGTTCCACACTTTCGACCTCCGTTTTGATCGTCTGCGCCAGCAGCGGTGAGAAGAATTCCAGACTCTTATTCTGGCGCAGGTAGGCCATATAGAATTCTACAGCTTGGCACACAAATTCACTTTTGGACGTGGCATTGGCTTCGGAAAGCATACTCTCCATTTCCTCCACCATAGATGGCCGCATCCAGTAGGCATACTTTTTCTTCTTGTCTTCCATAAACCCTCCGTTTCTGACCGACCCCTTCGTTTTTTCTCTGAAACGGTCGGCTCTGCCGTCCGATGTGATACGTGAGGAGGCTATAGACCCCTCACTTTAACCTGCTTTCCATAATATCCGCCGAATTTGACAGAAGATATGCTATCCTGCCTTGGACCGTACTTGAAGCAAAGCTGCCCGTTCCAACTGCTGCTCGTAGTAATGTGCTTTTGCTTCTTCGACAGGACGAATGGTATACAGCAAGCTGCCGTTGCGTTTTCTGCCGTCCTTGGTATAGATTGTTGTTGGTTGTGTCGCAATAAGTTGCTTTTGCTCTAACCATGCAACATATTTTTTGACCGTGTTCCGGCTGAGTCCTACCGCCCGGCCAATGGTGCGATAGCTGGGATGGCACTGAAAGGTTTTCCGATCCTCGCAGTACATCAGGTAAGCGTATACGGCAATCTCACCGGAGCAAAGACCCAGGCAGAAGATTTCATTCGGCAGAGGAAAAAAGTTTTTGATGGCATCTCTTTGGGGATATTGCTTGTACTTCAATCACATCACCTTTTCCTTTCTGTCTGGCTATTTGCCCATTCTCTAAACTTTTCTTTTGGTACGATGAGCCGATTGCCGATCCTTATGCTTGGGAAATCTTCTCTGTGCATTACCTCGTAGGCTGTTGTTGAAGACACGCCCAGCACATTTCCTACAATCTCCGCATTCAGAAACAGCGGCAGCTCGTCATAGCTTTTGTAAGCCGATTCTTTCAATCTGACACCTCCTGCTAAAAAATAAAAAGACCTTATCTTCTATCGCACTACGGTAACACAAATAAAACGGACGGTTTCGTTCGCTTTTCTTCATATTCCGTGCCCGATATGTAGATAAGGTCTTTGCACTTATATGTTTTGCTGCTCTGCGGCAGACTTTTATGTAGGCACTTATTCAATTATTAATTGCATTATACCAGAACGTCTGTTCGTTGTCAACATTTGGATGAATATTTTTCTGCTTTTTGGGAATAGTGTTTTCTTTGTTTACTGTGGTACAAAATCCGTCTTACTCTTACTGCTTTATTTTCAATTTAAGTGAATATATAAAATAAAAATCTTTTAAAATCTATTTTTTTGTGATATTATTAAAGAGACGTATATGTTTACTCGATAACTCGGTTTATGCAACTGCCCATCAGTGCCAGATGGAATGTGTTCTGTGACATTTTAAGCTTCTTTGAGTATATCGCGTCTCAACGCTATGTAACCATCGACTTCTTCCGGAAAGAGAACGGTGAACATATTAAGAGCGGTGAAAAATGAAATTGTTATTTATGATCGGAAATGCCGCTGTTGGTAAAATGACAGTCGGGCAGGAACTTATGAAAATAACCGGCTTGCGGTTATTTCACAACCATATGACAATTGAACCTGTCATTGAGATATTCGGACAGTTTAACCCAGTGGCTATTAACCGACTTCGTCATGTTATTTTCGAAGAATTTGCCAAGTCCGACAATTATGGCATGATCTTTACCTATATGTGGGCGTTTGACTGGAAATCAGACTGGGATTATATCGAAGCCGTCAAAAGCATTTTTAAACCCTATAATACCAAGTTTTACTATGTTGAACTTGTTGCCTCTCAGAAAATTCGTTTGGAGCGAAATGTCACAGAAAACCGATTGAAACATAAGGCAGCTAAGAGAGATATTGAAGCTTCAAACCAGAGATTGTTGGAAGACGATGCTCTTGCTAGGCTTGAGAGTATTGATGGAGAAATCTCTTTTGAAAATTATATAAAAATTGATAATTCGAATCTTGCACCCGATGTTGTCGCACAAATGATCAAGGAGAGATTCCATTTGTAGAAAGCTGGCCAGAGGTTATAGTTGTCACTCATGCTGTGACGCTCTTGAACCGCGGGTAAAGCTATGACTTCTTTGACCATCCGGAATAAGTTCATGTGCTTAAGCCGTTCAAGAAACGTATCAATATAAACGATAAGGAAAAGTGTGTGGTTTTGTCAAAATAACCACAAATAAAATTCTGAAGGGAAGATGACTAAAGATGAAACTCATTCTTTCGTCTTGCGATTTTCGCAATAAAAAGGCGAGACAAACCATAATGGACAATCTCTGCAAACCAATCGATCAGTGCAGGCTGCTCTTTATTCCTAACGAAAAAGCAACTTTTGAAACTATTCACAGCGAAAAGTATTATCTAAGAATGCAAGAGTTCGGTTTTACAAGAAGCAATGTCCGGATTTTTGATTACTATAATACTGATCAATTTGGCAGACTTGACATTGATATTATTTACATAAGCGGAGGTAATACCTTTGCTACCCTTAAGCGGATAAAAGATTGCGGTTTTGATAAAGAAATAATCCGTTATGTAAAATCCGGCGTTCTCTACATCGGTGGAAGCGCCGGAGCGCATATTGCGTCCCAAAGCATTGAACATATATCGGCTTTTGATTCCGTTCCTGACGGTATGAACGATTTTAACGGATTGGGATTATTTGACGGCATACTTATCTGCCATTACACAGAAGATCGCAAGGCGCTATACAATAAGCTTATGGCGGATGGAAAATATAAAGTATTTGCTTTAACGGATGATGATTCGTTGATTGTCAATATACAGGATACAAACCTCTGCTATTGCGGTCATGACTGTGCAAAATGTGTTACCTATCTTGCAACCCAAAACAATGACGATACTTTGCGTGAACAGTCCCGGAGATTCTATAAAGAGGAATTCGGACAGGATATCCCCCTGGAGAAATTCAACTGCTCCGGCGGCAAGTCGGAAGATGTGTTTGAACTCTGCAAAGGCTGTCCATTCAAAAAGTGCTGCAAGGAGAAGAATTTAGAATCCTGTAGCAAATGTTCGGAATACCCCTGCCAGGATCTTTCAGAATATCAAACCAAGCATGTAAATAAAAGTAATCAATTCAATCAAATTTAGTTTCACTTTTTTCAAACCAAATTGTCAATACAGACACTATTATAATAAACAACTTCATTTGGAGAGGGGCGAAACCATGCAAGACACAGAAGCAAAACAAGAAAAAAGTCCAAAGCCCAAGTATAATATGTGGCAGAACGCCGCATACATGATTTCATTGGCTTGGCGTGAAAAAGAGAAAAAGGTTTTGGTGCTGGCTTTTTTATCCGCCGTATTTACTGTAACCAATAGCCTTGTGGGCCTCTATGTTACGCCCTCGATTTTGGGAGCCGTAGAAAGCAAAGTTCCCATACCGCAGCTGATTGTTATTATTTTAGTGTTCGTAGGCTTGCTCATGCTATGCGCCGCCGCTTCTTCCTATATTGGCGCGAACACGCTGTATGGAAGAATCCAGGTAAGATGCGCTATTATTACCGCACTTAATCGAAAAGCAGCAACCACTTCATATCCTAATGTTGGTGATGAAAAATTTAAAAAATTATGCACCAAAGCAAGTGAAGCCACTTGTAGCAACAACCAGGCCACCGAAGCGGTTTGGACTACCCTTACGAATTTAACGACGAATGTTCTCGGCTTTATCCTGTATATGCTGTTACTATTCTCGCTCGATCCGTGGATGCTGGCGGTCATTCTGGCTACGACGCTTATGGGGTATCTCATCAGTAAGCGCATCAATGAATACGGCTACCGGCATCGAGAAGAAGTGGCCGAATACGAGAACAAAATGTGGTACATAGACGGTAGGGCGAAAGATTACAGTGCCGCCAAGGACATTAGGATTTTTCATATCCGGCCATGGCTGGAAGAACTCGGCGCCAAAGCAATGGCTGCATTTATGGCGTTCCATAAAAAAGCCAACGGCGTCTATATTTGGGGACGGATTGCCGATCTCATTCTCGCCTTTATCCGAAACGGCATTGCCTATGCCTATTTACTACATCTGGTGTTGGCAAACGGATTAAGCGCATCGGAATTTTTGCTGTACTTTTCAGCAGTTGGCGGCTTTACCACCTGGGTGTCTGGAATCCTCGGGGATTTAACCACACTGCATCGTCAAAGCTTGGATATATCCACAGTGAGAGAGTGCATTGAATATCCCGAACCGTTTGACTTTGAAAGCGGCGAATCTCTTGAGCCGGACAACAAACAGGCTTATGAGATTCAGCTGGTAAACGTATCCTTCCGCTATCCGGAAAGCAGAAAATATACACTTGAAAACATTAACCTTACCCTCCGGCCCGGAGAGAAACTGGCGGTCGTAGGGTTGAACGGTGCCGGGAAAACCACCCTCGTAAAGTTAATCTGTGGATTTTATGATCCCACTGAAGGGCAGGTACTTCTGAACGGCCGGAATATCAAAGAATACAACCGCCGGGATTATTACAGGATGTTCTCCGCAGTTTTTCAGGATTTTTCTTTGCTTGCCGCAACTATAGCTACCAATGTCGCGCAGACAGAGGACAATATGGATATGGAAAAGGTGAAAGCGTGTACGGAACAGGCCGGACTGCTTTCCAAAATTGAATCTCTGCCGGATGGCTTTGACACCTATTTGAACAGAATGGTTTACGAAAATGCCGTTATGCTGTCGGGCGGTGAAACGCAGCGCCTTATGCTTGCAAGAGCGTTATACAAAGACGCACCCGTTATCGTATTGGATGAACCGACAGCTGCTCTGGATCCGATTGCGGAAGCCGAAATGTATGAAAAATACAGTGAGATGGCGAGGGGACGATCCTCTATTTATATATCCCACCGTCTCGCCTCCACCCGATTTTGCGATAGGATTATCTTTCTTGAGAAAAGCCGCATAACCGAGGAAGGGACGCATGATGAACTACTTGCTCGCGGCGGGAGATACGCTGAACTGTTTGAAGTGCAGAGTAAGTACTACAGAAAGGAGGTCGCTGTCAATGAAGAAAAAGAAAGATAAGAAGCTTCTCTCTTGGAAAGAGGCATATGCCGTCAATCAAAAGGCGTTTCACCTGCTTTATAAACAGTATCCACAGATGTTTGCCTCGCGAATCGTCTGCGTTGTTTGGGAAGCGCTGACACCATACGTCGGCATTTATCTATCGGCTTTGCTTATTGAAGAACTTTCCACCAGCAGGAACCCGCAGGCATTGACAAGGTTGGTTTTGATTACCCTGATTTCAGCGGCTGTTATTTCGCTCGTATCCGCCTTCTTTATCAAGTGGCGAGATACACAGTGCGCCGGAATGTATTTTAAGGTTAAACAGATTTTTACCCAAAAGCTGCTGGATATGGATTTTGTAAGCCTCGATGATACCAAGACCCATGAAAAACTCTCGACCATCGATCAGAACCAAAACGGTGGTGGCTGGGGGCTTTATCGGGTGATTGGCAACTATGAAGCGATTATTTCGGCAATCCTTACTCTGTTCGGCGGTATAGCGTTGACAGTGACACTTTTTATTCAGCCGGTCCCGGAAAGCGCGGGCGGTTTGACGGTACTCAACAACCCCTTATTTGTTCTCGTGGTTATTCTTGTGATGCTCGCCGTTACATACATCTCGCCGGCTTTGTCCAATAAGGCCGGCAGCTATTATGCGCATCGAGCAGACTCGCACAACTTGGCAAATCGCCTGTTTGGCTTTTTCGGCTGGCTTGGCTACCGGCAGGAATTAGCAACCGATGTGCGTATGTATCGTCAGGACATCATTTGCGATAAATACAATAGCAACAAAACGGACACATTCGGTTCGAAAGGAATCTTCGCCACATACGCTAAGGGGCCAATCGGGTTATATGGCGCCGCTTCCGCCGCCGTATCGGTGATCTTCACGGGATTTGTTTATGTCTTTGTCTGTCTAAAGGCTTGGGCAGGCGCGTTTGGAATCGGTGCTGTTACGCAATATATCGCTTCTATCACGAAATTGTCCGGAAGCGTGTCGTCCCTTATCGGAACTGTCGGAGACATGAGAAACAACGCCTCTTTCCTGAAGCTTGTTTTTGAGTTTCTTGAAATACCCAATACCATGCGGCAAGGCAATCTCCATATCGAAAAATGCGGTCAGCATGATTATGAGATAGAATTTAAAAACGTCTCCTTTCAATATCCGGGAAGCGATACCTATGCCCTGCGGAATGTGAATATGAAATTGAAAGCGGGCCAACGGCTTGCTGTTGTGGGGCAAAATGGCAGCGGGAAAACCACGTTTATTAAACTGCTGTGTCGTCTTTACGATCCGACCGAAGGTGAGATTTTTCTCAACGGAACGGATATCCGGGAATACGATTATTTAGATTATATGGCAATGTTTTCTGTTGTGTTTCAGGACTTCAAACTCTTTGCTTTTGCCCTTGGACAAAACGTTGGCGTAAAAGTTGTATACAATAAAGAATTAGCCGAAAAGTGTTTGCGGAAAGCGGGATTCGGTGATCGTTTGGATACGTTAGAAGATGGACTAGAAACCTATCTGTATAAGGAATTCAACAAAACAGGAGTTGACATTTCGGGCGGCGAAGCCCAAAAGATAGCGCTCTCACGAACGCTTTATAAGGATGCGCCGTTTATCGTCCTTGACGAACCCACAGCGGCGCTCGATCCAATTGCAGAGGCGGAAGTTTACAGCAACTTCAACGACATCGTAGGCAACAAAACAGCCATCTATATCAGCCATCGCCTCTCTTCCTGCCGATTCTGCGATGATATCGTCGTGTTCCATGAAGGCAAACTTGTGCAAAGAGGAAGTCATGATTTCCTGTCGGCAGAAACAACCGGAAAATATTACGAACTTTGGAATGCCCAGGCACAGTATTATTCTGAATAAGATATTGCAATATTGGTTTTTTAACCGGTAAATTCCTATTCTTTGTTTACAGCATAGCAATTTTTGACTGCAATTCTACATTATCTTGCAATATCATCAATATAGCATCAAACCTGACTTCTCTTTCCTAATCTATCTTCATTAACCGTTTAATAACGCCATCATTCATTTAGTCTCGCTCAATTTCACATCCACTCCAAAACCGCGTGCCGAGGGTTCAAGTCCTTCTGCCCCTGCCAGTGAAAAAGACACGGAAAGCCTTGATTTACCAAGGTTTTTCGTGTCTTTTTCGTTTGCTGAAAAGAGGTTGTGGGCGATGCGGTTTCCCCTCTTTTATCCCCCGATGCACCTCCTTTATCCCGAAAAAGGCTGTCAGAATTTCAGACGTCCAGTCTTCTCAGGAAAAGTCATACTACCTTTGAAATCGAGTGAAAGGAGTAGACTTATGCCTGCAACCAATGAAACCAAAACCCGCCGGGATAACGGCGAAGGTACCGCACCCAAGCAGCGAAAAGACGGCCGGTGGTTCCGGCAGATCACTGTGGAGGGAAAAAAGAAGTTTATTTACGGAAAGACCAAGGCGGAGGTCAACCAAAAATTCCGGGAATTCAAGAAGATGCTGGAAAGCGGAACCTACCGGGAAATTCAAAAGCAGACCGTTGAGGAGTATATGCTGAACTGGCTGACCACCTACAAGCGAATCGAACTCAAGCCCAAATCCTACGACACGCTGGAAAGCACCATTCATCATCAGATTATCCCCTACTTCAAAGGAATGCAGTTCTTTACGCTGACTCATGACGACATTCAAAAATTCATCAATAAGCTGGACGGCGATGGTTACTCTTACTCCCAGATCAAAAAAGCCTATCTGGCTCTGAACGCCTGCTTCAAGTTTGCTATGGTCAAAGATCAGATCGTCAAAAATCCCTGCTTTGAAATCCGACTGCCGAAGAAGGCGGAAAAAGGCATTAAAACGATAGACGTGTTGACGAAAGAACAGATGCAGGCATATTGCCAGTTTGCCACAGAAAAGTACGGTAACGGGAAACCGGTGTATCATCTTGGATACGGATTGGTTCTCATCCTATTCACCGGCCTGCGGTTAGGCGAGGCACTAGGACTGCGATGGGAAGATATTGATTTTGAAAAACAAAGTCTAAAAGTGGAGCGTACGCTGGAATATGTCAAGAATCGAAACATCGTTTCGGGAGAACCGCGGTATTGCTTTGTGGAGGGCAGCACCAAAACCACCTCTGGAGACCGCACCATTCCTCTCAACCAGACGGCGCTTCAGGCACTTCGGGAATTACAGAAAATCAACGGACAGTTTTCATTGGTGTTTGCGAATGCAACAGGGAAACCGATCAATCCGCGCAACCTGAACCGGGCACACGATTGTATTCTAGAACGGGCCGGAATCCCCCATATAGGCATTCACGCTCTTCGTCACACCTTTGCCAGCCAACTGTTCGCCAACAAGGTGGATATCAAAATCGTATCCCGTCTGCTGGGTCATGCGGATGTAGGAATTGCATATAACACCTATATTCATCTGCTCAAAGAGGATCTGCCGTCCGCTACCAATACGCTGGACGGAATCCTGAATGCCGGATGAGCGAAAGGGCGGACTTTCTAGCCCGCCCTTTCCGGTTCATTTAATAATCCCTTTTCCAGCGTTACTTAGGATCCAGCGTTCCAAGGCTTTGGCGCTGATGAGATACTTTCCGCCGATCTTTATCGCCGGAAATCCATGAACACGGACCAGTTCATAAGCCTGTCGTTTCCCACAACGAAAAATTTCCTGTACCTCATGTAACGTGAGAAGGGTATCATTAAATTTCTTTTCACTCAACACAGCCGTCCCCCTTTCTATTTTGATTTTAAATATAGTATGACGGAAAAAAGAAAATTGACGATCCGCACTTTAGCAGATCGTCAAAAACGATAATTTTTTCAGTTTGCATGGTAATTTTCAGAAATTATCCTCTCTTAAGAGAAAGGGTGGAAGAAGGCCGCAAAAAATTATGTTTAGCCGGCAAAAAATTATGTTCCGCTGCCGAAAAACTACTATGAATCATAATTTCTCTTCCGAAAGCTCGTGATTTCTCCGGATTTCTATGCTGTTTGATTTTCTTCCTGCCCTTCCCCTTTGAGAAGGTCGCCTTCTCTTTTCTATCATAAAAAGGTCGGCCATGGCCGCCCTTTTTGTGAAGCCGTGCCGGAAGATTTTTTATTCCTCCGGCATTTCTTCCCATTCTTCCAAGAGAAAATCGTCGTTTTCTTCCATCCTGCGGAGCTGGTCAAGCTCCGCTTCCACCTTTTCATCCAGGTCTTTGTAGGTGCCGATCTCCCGGAGCATTTTCCGGAACCCCACCTCTTTTGCCAGTTCTTTTATGTCGAACATCACGATACTCTCCATTTTGGTTCCTCCTTTGTGTTGGGTCTGTTTATAGTATAAATCGCCTGATTCACGCGGTCAAATCCTCCCACAACCAAAACAGCCGCGACCAGTTGAAAACTTTTCTAACATACTATCTCCGAAAAGAATTCGGAGGTGGTATGTTGAAACAAAAATACATAACCCGCGAACAGAAGAAGCAGGTCAATCGTTTTCTTCAACAGATCTACGGGTTTCCCCTCAAAGTGGGCGGCGCTTATCTATGCGATGCTGGTTTTGAAAAACAAGGGCTGTATACATCGGTCTATACGCTACAGAAGCAAGCGCTTCGCCGGATTCAGCATTCGCGGCCTGCATCTCTCTCAACATTTTCAAAAGCTGGCAGGGCCATTGCCGAAGGGCAGAGAAATACCTGTGGCAGTTCAATTACATCGTCATCGATATCGATTTTCAGCAGGATTTTTCTCCGAACTACGAAGCCGTAGAGCAGGAAGTTGAAATTAGGTGTGAACAGGTAAAGCATAGACAGTCTAGAAGACCCGTTTATTTTTGCGAATTTGAAATCCCGCAGCACAGTGAAGCGAGCGGTGAAAAATTTAGAGAAAGTCGGACTGATGCGAAAAGAGCCGCACTTCCGTGAAAACGGCAGTGCGACTTCGAATCGATATTGTTTGCTCTGAAAATATCCTGTCCGCCAAGGAAGCAGTCTGTCTGTACGGGGGCCAACAAAGTTGAAAGATTCTGTGGAGAGAGGACGAACAGCGAAGTGCGCGAGCTTTTATCGTTTTACGATGAAACGAGCGATACGCAGCTTGCAGGACCATGTGAACCGAGGGCCAGTTCATCATAGCTCTCCTTGAATGTCCTACCTTAAGAGAGATACTAGCAGAAAGAAAAAACACAAACTTCCACTTGCAAACTGTAAATCATATAGATGAGAAAGACGGCTCCTTTGTTATACAAAAGAATATCACCCTTTTTATTGAATGATGAATATTTACATTTATTTTATAAATTACAGATTGCATATTTGCCATAAATAAGATACAATCAAATAAATACTATTTTTTTATTTTGGATTTTAATTTTGAATGGGACTGAAGACTATGGGGCGAAAAGCCTATTCGGAACAGGAACGGGAGCAAGTGCGGACTGCTCTGCTGACCACTGTGATCCAGTGTATTGTGGACCGAGGACTCATCCACAGCAGTATTGATGTTCTGTGCAAAAAAGTAGGCATCTCCAAGACCTTTTTCTACACCTTTTTTCCCTCCAAAGAAGAACTGGTGTTGGAGGCACTTCGGTATCAGCAGCCCAAGCTGCTA
>CAJFJP010000003.1 GCA_904384255.1 Candidatus Timburyella stercoris | reverse complement strand
ACCTTCGCGTTTCTACGCACGGGCAAGCAGAGCGCGGCGGGGGCGCAGATGAAGTTTTTTGTATCCCCGCCCAAGGAAAGCCCTCTCTATGGGAGCCATAATTTGGAAAGAATTCGTAGACCGTGGCGCATCGGCTAAATCCGCTGACCGCCCGGAACTGCAAAAGATGCCGGAATATATAAAAGAAAACGCTGGCCGCACTGATTACGTCATCGTCCATAAGGTTGACCGGCTGACCCGCAACCGATGAGATGATATCGACATTATGTGTGTCCGGCGCAAATGTGGTGTACAGCTTGTCTCTGCTTTGGAAAGTATTGACGACAGTCCGGCCGGCATGCTGCTCCACGGCATTATGAGCTCCATCGCCGAGTTCTACTCGCAGAACTTGGCCGCCGAGGTCAAGAAAGGCATGGGAGAAAAGGTAAAGAACAGCGGCACGATTGGGCGCTCCCCTCTCTGATATTTTAACGTGCGCCGGGTTGATGAGAAAGGCCTGGAAGAACGAACCGTAGTATTAGACGAGGAACGCGCTCCGCTGATTAAACTGGCGTTGAGGAATATGCCACCGGCAACTGGCTTCAATTCGGTTTTGTATTACAGCTCCGGGTATCTTTTTTGGCAATATAACCCATAAATCATTACTCGAACTATCATCCTTAAAAAAAGTCGAGTAAGTTCAGCAAAGCGCGTTCGATTCGGAGAGGAGCCGCGACAGAATGAGTGAGAGGTGACTTTTGCAAAAAAAGTCGCCGCGAACGATATGCCGTCCGCGGCGACGTGGGAAGTGTTGACAAGAAAGATACCTACTATAAACGCGAGCGGCAAAGTAAAAGAAAAAGCCGAGCCTAGAATGCGAACACGCGTCCGGGCTCAGCCTGGTGGAGGCGAGGAGAATCGAACTCCTGTCCGAAAACTCTTCCTTATGGGTTTCTCCGAGTGCATCCGGCTTTTTTATTTACCTTGTATGACGCCCGCCGGCGAGCTGCATACAAGGGGAGCCCCTAAGTCATGATAAATGCTGGGGCAGACATTTATTCACGTACGCCACCTATGTGACGCCCGGTTACCCGCCGGTGGCAGTCGGGGCCGGACGGCTGCTTAATTAAGCAGCAAGAGCAACAGTATTATTGTTGTCGTTTATTTTTAAGCTGCGGATTTTATAGCGGTTCCGCGCCGCTACTCGCTTCCCATACATCTAAGTCCCCGTCGAAACCTTTACGCCCCCTTATATATTTATTAGTTTAACATACATTTGGTGCCATATCTTCTCTATTTTTAGTTTAAATCTTAGATACATGTCATTTTTAATATGATAGTTTCAAATTTCCAGCCTATTATATTTCATATCAATCAATAACATCAACAATATATTCCGCATTAATAATGGCAAGCATAACAGGACTCATCGGCATTTTCCGAGCCAAACATCAAAACTTAAAAAAATAAATACTGTTTTATATTTAATAAATGCTTGTCAAAAATTAATTCAAGATATGAGTCAACTACTTCATCCTTTTATATCTTTATGAGTAATCTGTACTTTATTTAAATAAACAGCATTTTCCTAAAAGGCCGTTTATAAACCTTTATCTAAATTATAGATTTTCTGCCCAACGTATTGCCATATCGATCCACTGCTGGCATTCCGGCACAATGTAATTATTACGCCCACCAGCTGTAATGCTGTTCGCAATCGATAAACCGTGCGGTCCGCGAGGAAATATATGAAGCTCAAATTGTATTTCATTGTCTTTCAGTGCTGCCGCCATTAATAATGAATTTTCTACCGGCACATCGTCGTCTGTAAAAGTATGCCATATAAAGGCGGGCGGAGTGTCGCTGCTGACCTGCTTTTCAGCCGAAACAAGATTAAGCATATTTTCATCATTCGCCATGTCCTCAAGCAGCGCGTTTATGGACGATAAGTCCGCTTTCTCGCCGGACGTGATAACCGGATAGCATAAAATCATGCCATTTGGCTTATGTTCCTCATTTTTATAGCCTAAAGCGTTTTTCACAAAATCTCTATTCCACAATGTACCGAAACTTGCGCATAAATGCCCGCCGGCCGAAAATCCACATATAAATATTTTATCGCCATCTATATTCCATTCGTCTGCATGCTCTCGCAGCATTGCCACCGCTGACGCCAGCTCAAAAAGCGCAGCCGGAAATTTTGCTTTGCCTACGCTGTAACGAAGTATCGCCGTATTAAATCCGGCAGCGGCAAACTTAAGTGATACCGGCTCGGCTTCCCTATCGGAAGTAAATTCATACCCGCCGCCTGGACATATTATAACCATTGGATATTTTCGACCGCCATACAGCCTTGCGCAATTGTCCGGCAGCATAACCGAAAGCGTTGGCTTATAGCCGCCGTTGTCGATGTTAAGCCCTTCATAATCAAGATTTATGTCAACCGTTTTGCAGAGCATATAATCTCCTCCTTTATCGGTTGCGCTCTTTAAGTGACCTGTCAATGTCGCGCTTAGCGGATTTTTCCGCCATAACGGCGCGTTTGTCGTAAAGCTTCTTTCCCTTGCAAATGCCCACCTCCAGCTTGACAAGCGAGCCTTTAAAATAAACCGACAGCGGTATAAGGGATAGTCCGTCCTGCTTTAATGTACCAAAAAGCTTCAAAATTTCCTTTTTATGCATAAGCAGCCGGCGAGGACGATATGGATCTCTGTTGAATATATTTCCCTGTTCATAGGGACTTATATGCATGCCGTTTACCATCAGTTCGCCCTTTACTACGCTGCACCACGAATCTTTTAAATTTACTCCCCCGCCGCGTATTGATTTAACCTCTGTTCCACAAAGCTCTATTCCCGCTTCCATACTCTCTTGGATGAAGTAGTCGTGATATGCTTTCTTGTTCTTAGCTATTACTTTTATGCTTTCTCTCTCCAACCGCTTCATCTCCTTATAATAATATTATATGCGGGAAAATAATTATATCACCGCTGTTTATTTTGTCAATATTATAATCATAGCCTAATTTATATTGAGCTATAAAAAATCTTAAACGGCTTTTATGCACCATGCACTTGCAGATATAAATATCTTAAGACAGCTTCTATCATTCGCTTTTATCTTTAAAAACAAAAAATGTATTTCCACAAATGCTTATTATACCCGTAAGCGTCATAACCACTGCTTTTGCAAATATATCGTTTTTCATATTATCGGTTTTAAACAGCGTGCGCCCTATCACAGTCATAAAGATAACGCCGGCCGCCATTGAAACAAGCTTTACAAGAATAAACTTTGCAAATTTAATACTGAACAGCCGCTCGTTTTTAAAAGAAAAATTGCTGTTTAAAACAAAGCTACTGGTAATTCCTAACGTCTGAGATACAATCTGTGATATTTCTCTAGGCAGTCCTAAATAACTCTGAGCAATAAAGGATCCTCCCTCAACGGCAAGCTTAACCACTCCGCGAAGCGAAAGCTTTAAAAGCTTTACGGCTCCGTGCGGAGTAAAATAATTCTCCTTTATTTTAGATAATCTCACTTCTTCCCTCAAGCGCGCGGGAAAGAGTAACTTCATCTGCATACTCAAGGTCGCCTCCAACTGGTATGCCGTAAGCCAGCCGCGTCACTTTTATCCCAAAAGGCTTTATCAGCCGTGAAATATAGGACGCTGTTGCCTCGCCCTCAACAGTGGGGTTTGTCGCCATTATTATTTCCTTTACTTCCGGATTATTAAGACGGGCTATGAGCTCCTTTATCCTCAGTTGCTCTGGTCCCACGCCGTCGAGCGGGGAAATTACGCCGTGCAGCACATGATAAAGCCCGTCATATTCATGCGTACGCTCAAACGCCGCCACATCCTGAGAATCCTCGACAACGCATATCGTGCTTTTATCGCGCTTGTCGTCGGAGCATATGGTGCATCTGCTGTTTTCCGTTATATTCTGGCAGATTTCGCAGTAGCTTATCTTTTGCCGCGCCTCTAAAATCGCCGATGCAAACTTTTCCGCCTCGCCGTCCGGCAGATTTATTATGTAATATGCCAGCCGTGCCGCCGTCTTTCGTCCTATGCCCGGCAGACGCGCAAACTGGTCTGTCAAATTGCTCATGGCCGGAACGGTATATGCCATCTTAATTCCTCCGCTGTTATTGTAATATATGCTTCTAAAATATTTTGTCGTTATCTCTGTTTTAATTAAAATTAAAATCTTAAAGCGATTAATCTCATTAGTTAGTGTAAACCTATTGTACTTTATATTATTGCTTTGCAAAATAAGCTGCACTAATTTTATTTAGATATCTACAGCAAAAGTGAGCACATTAATTTCAAACACATGTAACATGATAAACCTTTACATCATCAAATGCTCATGCATTGCATTTTTTGCTGAAATAATATGATTTATATGCAGTTAATTAAAACATGCCGGGCATTCCGGGTATATTAAGGCCGGCAGTAATTTTACCGAGCTCTTCTTCTGATACAGCCTCTGCCTCTCTTACAGCTTCGTTTACCGCGGCAATAATAAGATCCTCAAGCATCTCCGTATCCTCCGGATCAACTGCTTCGGGATTTATTTTAAGCGATTTAATCATATGCTTGCCGTCTACTACCGCTTCAACCATTCCACCGCCTGAGCTTGCAGTATATTCACGCTCTTCCAGCTCCGCCTGCTTATTTGCCATATCTTCCTGCATCTTCTGCGCACGCTGCAGCATGTTGTTCATTCCGCCGCCCATGCCCTTAGGTAACCTTGCTTTCATATTTTATCACTCCAAATTATTTATTTTACATCAAAACCTGCCTGCTTAAGTTTGCCGCTGAGCTTATCAAGCGGATCAGAAGCAGATGTACTTGCACTGCTGGCTGCATTAAACGGGCCCAGCCTATATTTTACGCCGAGCACCTTTTCCGCCGCCGCACGTATATCGCTGCGATGCCTTGTTTCGGTTTTTATCATGTCCCTAAAAAGAGAATTTTTCGCATCTATAAGCAGCAAATCGCCCTTTATATATGCTTTTGAGCCCATAAGCACCGCATACATCGCACGGTTTTTAGACGCTAACGCGTCCATAACTTCCGGCCATTTAGCGCACACCTCAACTCCGTCCGGAAGCGGCGGATTCGCCGTTTGCTCGTTATGTGAGACTACACCACTCATATCGATACTGCCCGCGCCGGATGTATCGGGAGGCGCATCGGAATCGTCGGGAAATGGTATATCGCCGGAATATCCACACGCCGCCGATTTATTTTCAGCGCCTGTGTCGCCGCCCGACGCTTTAACACCACTATCCATATTCTGGCCGGCAACGCCTCCGTCATTAGATATAGCTAAATCAGCGCCCTTATTTTGCGGCTGAGCATTAAACTCCGCTGCCTCATCTGCTGATATCCATGGCGGACGGTCATCCGCTCCAACGTTCTGCGCTGCGGTACCAGGCCAAATATTCTGTCTCTTTGCGCCCTGCTCGCCATGTTCAGCTCCCGTTGCACCATTTACGGCACCGCTGTCCTGAACATTATTTGCTGATGCCGCAGTTCTCGTTCCTTGCCCTGCCGCACTTGAAGCCACAGCATACTGTTGCATATCATTTGCATAAGATATTTTGCTGCAAATGTCTACAACAGCCATCTCCATCTGCGTAAGGGGCGAGGCCCCTGAGCGTCTGAAAGATTCCAGCGTATTTTTAAGTACAGACATTGTCTGCATAATATTATTTAGTCCCGCCGCTTTGGCCTGATGTTCAATCTGGCCGAGTTCTGACGAAGATGCAGTAATCAGCCCGCCACAGTCCTTCACCGACGCCGCGACCATTAAATCACGATAGTAAGACATAAGCTCAGAGCACAGCCGCTGCATGTCGTGCGAACTTTGATAAAGTAAATTTATGGTTTCCAGCGCTTTTTTGGTATCTCTCGCGATAAAGCTTTCAGCAATTTTGTACATCTGCTCTTTACCGACTATGCCGGCGGAGCCTATAACCAACGCCTCGTCTATATTATCACTTTTTGCAGCGCATACATCCAGCAGCGACAGCGCATCTCTCAGCGCGCCGTCGGCCAGCCGGCCTATGAGTATAGCAGCATCGTCCGTTATATGTAAATTTTCACTGCTGCAAACATATTTAACACGCTCGGCTATAATCTCCGGACTAAGCCGGCGAAAATCAAACCGCTGGCAGCGCGATAATATCGTAGCCGGCAGCTTGTGGATTTCCGTTGTAGCTAAAATAAAGACCACATACTCCGGCGGCTCCTCCAGTGTCTTAAGAAGCGCGTTGAAAGCGCCGGTTGAGAGCATATGAACCTCGTCAATAATATATACCCTGTACTTAGCTGCTGCCGGAGTATATACTATCTTGCTGCGCAAATCGCGTATGTTTTCCACGCTGTTGTTGGAGGCAGCATCTATCTCCACTACATCCGTCTGCTGCTCGCTCTCAATCTGGCGGCACATTTCGCATTCGCAGCAAGGCTGCCCATTTGTCGGATTAAGGCAGTTTATCGCCTTAGCAAGTATTTTGGCGCAGGTAGTTTTTCCGGTGCCGCGCGAGCCGGTAAAAAGATACGCATGAGAGATGCGTTCCTCTTCTACCTGACGGCTGAGCACCTTTGTTATATGCTCCTGCCCGGCAACATCCGAAAAAACTTTCGGCCGGTATTTCCTGTACAGTGCCTGATACACACGCCCACCCCATGTTAAAAAAATAACGGCCAAGTTATGACCGTCAGATACCTGTTTTATCGGATGTACCGCCTCCAGAATTACTGCGGCGCACAGTCAAGACTGCTTAATGCTGCTCGGTTCCCCGCCTGACATGGTTCACAGGAGACCGTCGCACAGGTCCCGAAAGCAGTACATCCCGTAAAACAGATACCATAATTAATATTTAAAATCGCCGATTAAAGAACATGTCAGCTATTAACACAACTTATTATAATATATTTATTCTATAATTACAACTTGATTTTTAGTGTTGACAAAATTTATATTTTAAATAATAATATATATAATGTATTATTTAGCTTCAAAATGGAGAATGTAATTCAAATAACAGATAATTTTAATAAAAATGATATTTTTTACTTGACAGTGGGATACAATTTTGCTATTATAAATTGGTCACACTGGGTTATTGTGTTTAGGTCGTTTTAATACCTTTACATAAATATCAAAAAATTAATGCCTGTTTGGCTTAACAACTATAATTATTTTAAAGGAGATAGTTATATGGCAAGGAATATTACGCCGGCACTTAAGCGCTGCCGTTCTTTAGGTCTTGAGCCGGCACTGCTCGGACTTTCTAAAAAGCCCTCTAAGCGTATTGTTAAAGAGCGCCGCAAGATGAGTGAATACAGCGTTCAGCTGAGAGAGAAGCAGAGAGCTAAGTTCGTTTATGGCGTTATGGAAAAGCAGTTTAAATCTTATTATGAGAAAGCAGTTAAGATGGAAGGCGTAAGCGGTGACAACCTCCTTATTATTTTGGAGAACCGCATTGACAACGTTGTCTTTCGTCTTGGCTTTGCCCGTACTCGCAATGAAGCTCGTCAGATGGTGCTTCATGGTCATGTGTTAGTAAATGGCAAAAAGGTTAATATTCCTTCCTATCAGGTAAAAACGGGCGATGTTGTAGAAATTAAAGAGGCATCACGTTCATCAAAGCATTTTGAGGACGTTTTCTCTTATACAGAAAGTAGAATAGTTCCTGAATGGCTTGATGGCGGCAAGGATTCATTTAAGGGTACTGTTGTCGCGCGTCCGACGCGTGAGCAGATTGATGTGCCTATAAATGCAACTCTTATCGTTGAGCTTTATTCTAAATAATAGTTTGCAGATATCTAAAATGCCGGACAAATGTCCGGCATTTTTTCTTATTATTCAATAGCTAACGCTTTACTATTCGCCGACGCAGAAAGAAAAGTTTTTAACTATTGAGTTTCCAAAAGTAAAATTGTTTTTTATATATCAGAAATATGTAAAAAAAGCAATGTGCACATGCCAAAGCATAGACGTCCGATTGAACCAATTAAAATCCAGTTCGTGTGATGATATACAGATTAACAAGAGACATAATTTGTCGTCAAACTGCTTCATTATAAAGAATTGAATGTTATAGATAAAGCCTGCTTTATTATATATCGGTCTTTTATACACCATATATTTTTATCTTTATAATGCTGCTTATTGTTTTTTATTTTCAATGCTACCGTAAATTCTAGTCTTTTACATAATGACATGTGCAGAAGAAGGAATTTAAAAGTATAATCTGGCGCTAATTTTAGATATGAAAGTAAAAAAATTAATATTTTCAAATTGGAATTCTTAGCAATATTTAAGCATCATACTCCAGTATGCCGCAGTTATCTGGCATAAATTTAAAATATTCGTCATTGTCCATGTTGTAAAAATACGAATTTATAGCGCGGCTTAGACTGCCATGCGTTACTATCAATATATTTTTGCCGCTGCCGGTTATACAGATTTCATCTAAAAATTCATATGCGCGTGCTGCCGTCTGCATAGGTGACTCGCCACCAGGCATTTTGCACGCAAAATTTACTCTTAAGCGCTGGAATTCCTTACAACCGGCATCCACGCCCTCATAAATTCCGTAGTCCTGCTCTGACAGCCGCTTGTCGATTATTATATCTTCTTTATTAATATTCGCCTTAGCCGCAATAATCTCTGCCGTTTTAGCAGCTCGGCGCAGCGGCGATGAATATACTTTATCGATATGTATATCGCTGAACTTTTGCGCAGCTGCCTTTGCCTGCATTATTCCTGTTTCGTTTAAATCTGCGTCGGTAGAACCGCACACCTTATTTTCTACATTATAAGATGTCTGGCCGTGTCTTACTACAAATAGCTTCATAATCTCACTCCCAATTAATTATAATAATCATAACATATTTTTGAAATATAACAACTTTTGCCGGATAATAAATCATTTTGGCTTTGAGCATCAATTATCTTTCTTGACATACCGGCCATGACAATAATATAATTATTTTATCGCATTAATATCATTAAATATGTATTTTTTAATAAAATGAGTATAGGTGAATAATATGAGAATAGATGAAATTATTAAATCAAAAAAGGCGCATGTTTCATTTGAAATATTTCCGCCAAAGCAAGATATGGAATTTGAAGCAATAGGCAGCTTTATATCTCAGCTGGCGTCGCTTAAACCAGACTTTATAAGCGTTACATACGGTGCCGGCGGCAAGGGGCCGCGTGGTAAGACGGTTCAGCTTGCTTCAATGATAAAGGAAAGCGGTATCGAGTCGCTTGCTCACCTCACTTGTATAGGCAGTCGGCGTTCAGATGTAGAAACTATATCCGCATCTCTTAAAGAGAACGGTATTGAAAATATACTCGCGCTTCGCGGTGATATTCCAGAAGACAGGCCTGCAGACGGCGATTACAGATATGCTAAAGAGCTTATCTCAGACCTTGACCGCAAATATTTCTGCATAGGCGCCGCCGCCTACCCGGAGGGACATATAAACTGTGAAAGCATGGACGACAATATTGAATATTTATATGAGAAAGAGCAGGCCGGCGCTTCATTTTTTATAACACAGCTTTTCTTTGACAATAGGGTGTATTATGAATTTCGTGAAAAAGCTGCGGCACGCGGAATAAAATCACAAATTATACCTGGAATTATGCCGATGATGTCACGTGCTCAGGTAGAAAGAATGATATTTACCTGCGCCGTATCACTTCCATCAAAAATAATAAAGTTGCTCAATAAATACGCCGACGACCCTCAGGGGCTGCGCAAGGCAGGCATAGATTATGCTGTATCGCAGATGACAGATCTTATGGACAACGGCAGTTTAGGAATGCATGTATATGCAATGAACAAATTCGACTTTGCTAAAGCTTCGATGGAGGCGCTGGATGTTTATAGATAAAAAAGAGGTTCTGCGCTATCTCAGATACCGCGGGAATATGGTCGACGCTGCTACAGACGCGGTAATAGACGAGTGTATAAGCATATGCGAAGCCGAAGCAAAATCTCTTTTTGTTTACAGCTATTTCGATATATCCTCCTCTGACGATGGAATAACAGTTGAAGGCACAAACATCGTATTAACCGGCAAGAATATAGCGCGGCATCTTGACGGGTGTTTCCGTTGCGCCGTTATGGCGGCGACGATAGGCATAAATATTGACAATCTCATCCGCCGCTTTGAGCAGGAGGACATAGCAAAGGCTGTTATACTCGACACCTGTGCCTCTGCCTGTATTGAAGCTCTATGCGACGAAGTGAGTGCCAAAGTAGCGATTGAACAGAGCAAAAACGGCTGCGTTACAACAAGCCGGTTTTCACCCGGGTACGGAGATTTGCCGCTTAGTTTGCAGAGCAAAATACTTTCTCTTCTCAGCGCCGGCAAGCGCATAGGGCTTACTCTTACAAGCTCAGATATTATGATACCGCGCAAATCCGTTACGGCAATTATCGGCATAAAGGCGGCGGATGATACAGCCGGCGGCAGGACGGGCGGTACCGCTGAAGCCGGAATGTCCGGCAAAGACAAATGCGAGGTATGCGAAGCAACTGACTGCGAGTTCAGAGCTTCTTTTACAAAGGATTAAAACAATTAATCTTTTGCTGCTTTTAGCGCAGAAAAGCTTCATTTTAAGTATATTTTAAAGAAAGTTTAAAGCATAGATATACTTTACGCGAAACGAAAGGTGCGAATATGGAAGTTATTAAGGAATTTGGAAAGCGGTTTGTATTTTTTGACGGCTCTATGGGAACAATGCTGCAAAAATCCGGCTTAAAGCCCGGCGAACTGCCGGATTTATTGAATATAAAAGCGCCCGAAAAGGTAGAGGCGGTGCACCGCGACTATATTAAAGCTGGTGCGGATATTATCACCACCAATACTTTCGGCTGCAATCCGCATTCACTAAACGGCACCGGCTTTTCCGCCAAAGAGGTCATAAAGGCGGGAATAGATATAGCAAGGCGTGCCGGCGCAAAAGTTATAGCTCAGGACATCGGTCCGCTTGGCCAGCTTATGCAGCCAATGGGGCCACTGTCTTTCGACGAGGCGTATGACTGCTTTAAGCAGCAGGTGCTCTTCGGAGCGGAGAGCGGCGCAGATTTATTTATAATTGAGACTTTGTCCGATATATACGAGGCAAAGGCCGCCATACTCGCCGTTAAAGAGAACAGCAGTCTGCCGGTGATATGCACAATGTCATTTCAGGCAGATGGCCGCACATTTGTCGGTGCTGACCCGATGGCGGCCGTGCTTTCATTATCCGGGCTTGGTATAAATGCATTTGGCGTAAACTGCTCGCTGGGTCCTGCCGAACTGCTGCCCATTGTTAAGCAGATAACCGAATACTCTCCGTTGCCAGTAATTGTTCAGGCCAACGCCGGACTTCCCAAAATTTCCGGCGGAGAGACAGTATACGATATATCTCCGGAGGAGTATACGGCAGATATAGTCAAAATGGCCGACATGGGAGTATGCATTTTCGGCGGCTGCTGCGGCACTACTCCGGACTATATTGCTGAAATGAAAGCTGCGCTGAGCGGCAGAAAGCCTGTGCCTATATCTCCAAATCGTATAACAGCGCTTACCTCAGGCACAAAAAACGTTATACTCGACGGGCACGTCACCGTTATAGGCGAGCGCATAAATCCGACCGGCAAGAAGCGGCTTAAGCAGGCCATTAAGGAATGCGATATGGATTATATAACCGGCGAAGCCATATCGCAGCGCGACCGCGGCGCCGACGTATTAGATGTAAACATTTCCCTTCCCGACATAGATGAGCCGGAAATGATGGCAAAAACTGTACTCGCGCTGCAGGCTATAGTTGATTTGCCGCTGCAGATTGACAGCTCAGACCCCGCCGCAATAGAGGCAGGTGTGCGCATTTGCCGCGGGAAGCCGCTTATAAACTCGGTAAACGGCAAGCATGAATCTATGGAGAAAATCTTTCCTATTGCAAAAAAGTACGGCGCAGCGGTGCTGGGCCTTGCACTGGATGAAAACGGAATACCGCATACGGCGGAGGAAAGATATAAAATAGCTGAAAAAATACTCAACACAGCCAAAAAATACGGCATACCCGAACAGGACGTGCTCATAGACTGTCTTACTCTAACCGCATCGGCACAGCAGCAGGATGTAATGGCGACTATTGATGCAATAAAGCTTGTAAAGCAGCGGCTTAATCTCAAAACGGTACTGGGAGTAAGCAACGTATCATTCGGGCTTCCACAGCGCGAGCAGCTTAACAGCGTATTTTTAGCAGCAGCTTTCGGTGCCGGACTCGACGCGCCTATTATAAATCCGCTGTCGGATGTTGTTATGAACACCGTGCGCACGTTTAAAGTAATAAATAATCAGGATAAAAATGCTGTTGAGTATGTAGGCGCCTTTTCCGGCGAAACCGCCGATGCCGAAAAAAAAGTCAGCTCCTCTTCTTCAGACAAGACGCTGTACGACATTATAGTCGACGGCGACCGCGCCTCCGCTGCAGACGCCGCACGCAAAGCGCTTAAAAGCAGCACTCCTATTGAGATTATAAATTCGAGCTTTATTCCGGCGCTGGACATTGTAGGCAAAAAATTTGAAAAGGGAGAGATATTCCTGCCGCAGCTGCTTATGTCTGCGCAGACGGTAAAAAATGCATTTGATGTGCTTAAAGCGGCCTCAAGCTCATCTGAGCAGCAGAATAAGGGAACAATAGTTATTGCTACGGTATACGGCGACATTCACGATATAGGCAAAAATATAGTAAAAATGATGCTTGCCAATTACGGATATGATGTAATCGATTTAGGCAAGGATGTTCCGCCGCAAACGGTAGTTGACACAGTGCTGGAGAAAAATGTAAAGCTTGTCGGTCTATCGGCGCTGATGACGACGACGGTCAAAAGCATGGCAGATACCATAACAGCTCTGCGCCAGGCCGGAGCCGACTGCAAGGTAATGGTCGGAGGTGCTGTACTTAACGAGGAATATGCAAAGCTTGTCGGCGCGGACTTTTATGCAAAAGATGCGCTGGAAAGTGTTAAAATAGCCGACAAATTTTTCGGCAATTAGATATAGTAATATCTAATCGGCACTGTAAGCCAATTTATAAAATCATATGCATTCACCAAAATTTTGCAAAATAATAATCGGCTTAACAGCTGAATAGAAATATAAAAATACCGTCTCTGCTGCACCATTTAAAAGGCTGACAGAGACGGTATTAATGTTTGTTAATAGTCATACACCCATAATAGATATCGCAATAGTTTACTGCCTGACGGCTTCATCCGATTTTTTTGATCAGGTTTGTTTTAGTCAGCATCAAATCCGCTATCATTCTGTGCCCTTCCGGCGTTGGATGCGCCCAATCGCTTAACCCATGCTCTAAAAATCCAGGCAGCTCGGCGGCATAATCTGTATAAACTGCATCTACCGCCTTTGCAAGCCGCTTAAGCTCTAATTTAAAATGGTTTTTATCAGGATTGGAAAACCAGCAGAAGTCGTTTACATATACCTCAGCATTATATTTTTTTATGCTTTCTATCGCCGTGTTTATTTTTTCAGTAAAGATCTTTTCATCACCGAAATAACTGTCGTTATGGCCTATTGAAAAGAGTACTATATCGGCATTGCATATAGCGTCTATTACATCGTCGCTGAGTTCGCCGAGGCAAAGTCCGCTTAGTCCGTAATTATTCACTACCGGCTTTGATTTATCGTTATAATATGCCATGCCGCTCAGCAGCACCGGCTTGTTTTCAGATACTACTTTTATCTTTATATCAGCTCTGTCAAGCGCAGATATATCTATAGGCCCGTAGATTTTTGTACAGTAGCTCTCGCCGCTGCTGTCTATTTCTGCGACAAGCCTGCCAGCGGAATATACCTCAAAGCTACCGAAATTTTTATCGCTCTGATAATATATGTAGGCCTCATTAAACCTATCATTGACGCTTATATCTACATATGAGTTCTTTTCATAAGCCATAAGCTTATAGGCATTTATACATCTGCCGTCTTTAAATGCCGCAAAGCCTGAACTTTTAAGGCTGTGTACTTCCCAATACTGACCGCTGTCGTTAAGCATCATATATTGCAGAGATGTGAAGCCATAGTTGTAAACTCCTGTTTTTTCAGCAATGCGGTGTTTTATAATACCTATATAGCTCTGGTTTGGAATATCCGGTGCATTGGCGCCGTGCGATATACTGTCGCCCAACACGCTTATTGTTTTTCCCATATTTAAATCCCAGCTTTCGCAAATAAAAATCACTTTAATCTTTTTTAGTATATCAGACAGGCGTTGACATATCAAACTATACTTATATAATAAATATAAAAAGTCTGCGTTGGAGTAAGAACTATGCTGAATAGAATGTATATTAAAACTGTAATCGGCACATATATAGCTGAAGAGAACGGAGCAGGCATAACAAGGCTTGAGCTGCTGTGTGACAGCAGTATTACTGATTATTTGCAGGAATGTAAGCCCACATTATTGCTTAAAGAGTGCGAAAGCGAGCTTAAAGCATATTTTGACGGCAGGTTAAAAAAATTCAGCGTCCCTGTCAGCCTGCACGGTACGGAATTTCAAAAAAAGGTCTGGCATACGCTTCAGCAAATTCCATACGGCGAGACGCGTAGTTACGGCGAAATAGCCGAATGTATCGGCAGCCCGAAAGCCTGCCGCGCAGTGGGTAGTGCTAACAATCACAATCCCGTCGCCATCATAGTCCCATGCCATCGCGTAATTGGTGCAAACGGCAAATTAGTAGGATACGCAGGCGGCCTGGACGTTAAAAAATATCTGCTAGATCTAGAGAAAAAATATATGGGATGCTTGTAACGGTATTTCTGGCGCTTTGATGTTTATTTAATTAAACAGCTCTGAGTCTTGTACGGATTTTTGTCGCTCTGCTGCTCAAATGCTCCCATTGCCGATGCATTTTATAAAATGACATCTATAATATTAATACTTTGTGTTGGCTGCACCGCAAAAAATTGTTTTAATATGCAATTCGTAATTATGTCAAAGCTTTGTCAAGTTACGGCGCAACAGCGCCGGCGATGTACAAGCTAAGCTTTTTGCCGCAGCTTGATTTTACATTAAAGGTGCACTGCTGTAGTTACTTTCACCATGGGTAAAGATCATATCAAGTATGATTTTTCTGATTTGCTAAATTCTCTGCCCTGATTTGTTTAGGCTGTTGTCGCTATCTCCAAGTCTATATATGTTATTATCCAAAAAGCGCAGACAAAATTGTCCGCGCTTTTTATATATGCATTTTTTATTTAAAGCATGATATTCCCGCAAACCTTGAGAATATGCCTTTATCTGAATAATTATACATTAAACCTGAAAAGGATAACATCGCCATCTTTAACTATATATTCCTTGCCCTCTGAGCGCACAAGCCCTTTTTCTTTAGCCGCCGTCATAGAGCCGCACTGAATAAGCGCATCATATTCGATTACCTCGGCGCGAATAAAGCCGCGCTCAATGTCTGAGTGTATCTTGCCGGCCGCCTGAGGCGCCTTTGTTCCCTTTTTAATAGTCCATGCCCTTACCTCCGGCTTTCCGGCTGTAAGGAAGGATATAAGGCCAAGCAGCGAATAACATTCCTTAATAAGCCGCTCAAGTCCAGACGATTTTAGTCCCAAATCAGACAAGAACACCTTTTTTTCATCTTCCGACATAGATGACATTTCCGCTTCAAGCTCAGCGCAAATAGGCAAAACTCCAGCGCCCTCGGCATCTGCAATAGACAGCACCGCCTTATATCTATCATTATTGTCAAGTCCGTTTATAAAGTCGTCTTCACTCATGTTGCAGGCGTAAATTACCGGCTTTGACGTAAGCAGAAACATAGATTTGAGTATTTCTTCTTCATCCTCGTCACGCTCTATGCTACGCGCCGGCTTTCCGCTTTCAAGATGAGATATCAGGCGTGTTATAAAATCAACCTCATGCGCCAGTGACTTATCGCCCTTCATTGCCTTTGAAGATCTGTCCAGTCGGCGCTGCGCCATATCTATGTCCGATAATATAAGCTCAATATTTATAGTTTCTATATCCCTTGCCGGGTCTACACTGCCGTCCACATGCACTATGTCGCTGTTTTCAAAGCAGCGCACGACATGTACTATGGCATCGACCTCCCTTATATGCGACAAAAATTTATTGCCAAGTCCCTCTCCGTTAGATGCACCCTTTACCAAACCGGCTATGTCCAAAAATTCTATGGATGCTGGAACTATTTTCTGAGTGTCATACATTTCCGCAAGTTTTTGCAGACGCTCATCCGGCACGGTTACCACGCCGACATTCGGTTCAATTGTGCAAAAAGGGTAATTTGCCGACGCCGCGCCGGCGTTGGTTATTGCATTAAACAATGTCGATTTGCCGACATTCGGCAGTCCTACTATACCAAGCTTCATTTTTTCCTCCAAAAACATATATATTAAATTTATTATTTGCAGATATATATGGCATACATAAAAACATGCATTAATCTAAGCTCGTCTTGCCAACATGTAATAATATAATAGTAGACCTGGCAAATCTATAAAATCATAAATCGTCTTAAAAGCAGATTTTTATGTAAGCTTTGCGCAATAAATGCGCCGCAGCTATCAGGTTTTTCTTGTGCAACAATAATTATGCCTCTTAACCCGTCAAAAAGCAAGTACAATTTAGATTTACCTGGCAAATAATGTCCCAAAACAACCGCTAATTATAAACTCTGCAATTTGTTTTCCCGACAATTCTTGCTGTTATCACCGCTGGCAATTAAAATTGCGCAAGCCTTCTATTGGCTTGCGCAATCAATTTATTATGGAATATCACGCAATAAAAATTAATAAAGCTTTGCACCACGGCTATGCATATGCATAGACATTTTTTATATTCATACCCTAAACAATAGTATCCTGCTGTGTAATAAAAAAGAAAAGCGGACAAGAAACGACTTGCTTCTTACCCGCTTTTTGGAATCAATATGGCAGTTACTCTATTTGGGTTTGCTTTCAATGCTTTTTTATTGGCAGCTGTTTTTAAGTCTGCCCTTTTTGTTTATTGCTGCATACTGAACTTCTGCTTTGTAGAGTTAATTTTATTCTGGTCTGCCTGTTCGGCCGGGTACCATCCCTTTGCCGACATCTTGCTGTAAATTGTATCCTGCATGCAGAGTGATTCGTTCAGTGCTGAATTAAACGCCTGATGAACATTCTGCGTTGACGACTCTATTGTTCCGTGCATATATAAATCGCATACGCCCTTCTCCAAAAGGAGAATATTTTCCATTAAATTTCTATCGTCCATTATCTTTTTCTCCTTTCACATTAAAGCAAGCCGTAAAAGCTCTGAAAAATCTGCTGATGCTTTTGCGCCATCTGCTCTACGCAGGCTTTAAGTTCGCCGTCCTGTATTTGATTTGCTATTTCTCTGCAATGTTTCTGAAAATGCTGTTCATGTCCCAGCGCGTCTTCAACATATAATAGCTCTTTTGTCGTCATGTTTTTTCCTCCTACATTTTATTTAATTATATTTTGCAGCTTTACCAATGTAATATACATATAAAAATTAAATTTGCAGCCTATTTTTATACTTTACGGCAAAGGCGTATAAAATATTAATATTTATATCGCAGCGAAGATAAAATTTTAATATACTGTATTGACAGGTTGGAAAAAGCGAGATATAATGATAAAAAATAAATATATAAACCGTTGAAGCGAAGATAAAAATAGCCATGCTCCTACAGAGAGCCCGCGATGCTGAGAGTCGGGTGGAAAACAAACTATTAAATGGGTCGCCGAGGGCGCAGTCAAAGGCTTAGGCTGAGTATTCTGCGACGTCTGGCATACGTCAGTTGCCGGGGATATGTTGGTATCCTGCTAAGCGTGTGGTTAAAGCCGCAAATCAAGGTGGCACCGCGGATAATTAATTTATTCGTCCTTGACAGATAGTTTTCTGTCAAGGACTTTTTGTTTTGTTTGGAGGTTAATTTATGCTGCCCAGTATTTCTGATGTCAAAAAGGCCGCTGAATCAGGCGAATATACTACCATGCCGATATATGATGAGCTTCTCTCCGATATTAAAACCCCGGTGGAGGTAATGAAAATTCTGCTTAATGTGTCGGACCACTGCTTTATGCTTGAAAGCGTGTCGGACAATGAGAACTGGGGACGCTATACTTTTTTGGGATTTGCGCCCAAGCTTGAGATTACCTGCACAAATGGCAAAATGAAGATAAATGGAACAGAATTTTACACAGATAATCCAGAAAGTCATATACGCAAAATTTTAGCGAATTACAAAAGTCCGGCTGTTAAGGCTCTGCCCTCTTTTACCGGCGGACTGGTGGGATATTTTTCATATGACTATCTAAAGTACTCCGAGCCGTCGCTGCGTCTCGACGCCAAGGACAGCGAGGGTTTTAAGGACGTTGACTTAATGCTGTTTGACAAGGTAATAGCCTTTGACAATTTTCGTCAAAAAATAATATTAATAGTAAACATATCGCTCGATGATATTGAAAACGAATATAAACGTGCAGAAATTCAGCTAAAGCAGTTAAAAGAGCTTATTTTAACAGGCAAGCCAAAGGAAAACTTATCCGGCAAAATGACAACCGATATAAAGCCTATGTTTTCGCGCGAGGAATACTGTAAAATGGTTGAAAAGGCAAAGCGTCGCATATTTGAAGGCGATATCTTCCAAATAGTGCTTTCTAACCGGCTGGAGGCCGGATTTGAAGGCAGTCTGTTTAATACCTACCGCATATTGCGTACTCTCAACCCGTCGCCGTATATGTTCTATTTTTCCGGCTCGGACATGGAGGTGGCCGGCGCTTCTCCCGAAACACTTGTTAAGCTTGAGGGCGGCATATTGCATACATTTCCGCTGGCGGGGACGCGCCCGAGAGGAAAAACGGCAGAAGAAGATGCTGAGCTTGAAAAGCAGCTGCTCAGCGATGAAAAGGAGCTTGCCGAGCATAACATGCTGGTAGATCTTGGCCGCAACGATATAGGCAAAATAAGCAAGTTCGGCAGTGTAAGCTTGGAAAAATATCACTGTATTCAGCGATATTCTCACGTTATGCATATAGGCTCGACGGTGCGCGGAGAGATACGCGATGGCAATGATGCGCTGGACGCCATAGACGCCATACTTCCCGCCGGAACTTTATCAGGCGCGCCAAAGCTTAGAGCATGCCAGCTTATAAACGATTTGGAAAACAACAAACGCGGAATATACGGCGGCGCTATAGGATATATAGATTTCACCGGCAATCTTGACACCTGCATTGCCATACGCATTGCATATAAAAAGAACGGCAAAGTATTTATACGCAGCGGCGCCGGCATTGTCGCCGACTCTGTGCCAGAGACGGAATATCAGGAGTGCCTTAATAAAGCCGCTGCCGTTGTAAACGCCCTTAAGCTGGCAGAAGGGGTGCAGCCATGATTTTGCTTATAGATAACTATGACAGTTTTTCCTACAATCTTTATCAGCTCATAGGCGAGTTAAATTCCGACATTAAGGTAATAAGAAACGACGCGATGACGGTTGATGAAATAAAATTGCTTAAACCTGCCGCAATAATTATATCTCCCGGACCGGGACGGCCGGAAAATGCCGGCATATGCATCGAGCTTATAAAGCGCTGCGAAGCTTTTGCTCCGATTTTAGGCGTATGCCTGGGGCATCAGGCCATATGCGCGGCATACGGCGGCCATATTACCTATGCAAAGCATCTTATGCACGGCAAACAGTCGAATATAAAAGTGGATACCTCTTGTCCGATTTTTAAAGGATGTCCCGATACAATACCCGTTGCGAGATACCACTCGCTTGCCGCAGATGCTTCTTCCCTGCCCTGCTGTCTTGATATTACGGCTGCAACCGATGACGGAGAGATAATGTCGGTAAAGCATAAAAAATATGATGTATACGGCGTCCAGTTTCACCCTGAGTCAATTATGACGCCGGACGGCAAAACAATTTTGCAAAATTTTTTGAGTCTTACCGATTAAATTTGCATGACGGTGGAAATGCTTTAGCATTACGGCGCTTATACTTAAAATATTGCATGGTCAAAACAGCTCGGCGCAGCGTATTTTCCTGCCGTTTGCATCCCATTTTTTAACCGAGCGGCAAAGATATATACGCTTTATGCTTAACCGAAATTCTGCTGAAACCGGACGTCAAAACGTCCGACGCGGTATATGCTCAGCTTTAAGTCACGGAGATGTTTCAATATCCGGCCGGCGCTTCTTTTGCGGCTGCAGGACGCATTAATATCCGCTTTGCTGAGATAAACATACTTTAAATTAAAAAAGAAAACATTTATGGAGGAACTTATTATGATTAAAGAAGCCATTGTCAAGCTCGTAAACAAAGGCGACCTTACATATGATGAGGCGTACAGCGTAATGAACGAGGTAATGAGCGGCGAAACCAGCCAGACTCAGAACGCGGCGTTCTTGGCAGCGCTTTCTACTAAAAATACCAAAGCCGAAACTATAGACGAAATATCCGGCTGTGCCGCCGCCATGCGCAGCCACGCGCTGAGGGTTGACTATAGCGGCGATGTGCTGGAAATAGTCGGCACCGGCGGCGACGGCTCGCACAGCTTTAATATTTCCACCACCGCCGCCTTTGTGCTTGCCGCCGCAGGAATAAAGGTGGCAAAGCACGGCAACCGCGCCGCCTCTTCAAGCTGCGGCGCCGCCGACTGTTTGGAGGCGCTCGGTATAAATATCGACCTTTCACCCGATAAATGTGTCAAACTGCTTGACAGAGTAGGTATTTGCTTTATGTTCGCGCAGAAATATCATTCGTCAATGAAATATGTCGGAGCTATTCGCAAAGAGCTTGGCTTTCGCACAGTATTTAATATATTAGGCCCGCTTACCAATCCCGCGCACCCGACAATGCAGCTTTTGGGCGTATACGACGAGTCACTGCTGCAGCCGCTGTCGCAGGTTCTGTCAGGACTGGGTGTAAAACGCGGCATGGTGGTTTTCGGTCAGGACAAGGTAGATGAAATTTCTATAAGCGCGCCGACCTCCGTCTGCGAATTTGACAACGGCTGGTATAAAACTTATACTATAACACCGGAGGAGTTTGGGCTTAAAAGGGCTCAAAAGAGCGATGTCGTAGGCGGCTCGGCGGAGGAAAACGCCAAAATTACTTTGGACATCCTAAACGGCGCGGCAGGGCCAAAGCGCGATATCGTGCTCCTTAACGCCGCGGCAGGGCTGTATATTGCAAAAAAGGCAGACACGTTAAGCGACGGCGTAAAGCTTGCCGATGAGCTTATCTCATCCGGTGCGGCGCTTAAAAAGTGTGAAGAATTCAGAAAAGAGTCGGTAATATAATGAACAACATACTTGAAACTATAGCTGCCTATGCAGAAAAGCGGGTAGCGGCGGCAAAGGCTGCGGTTCCGCTTGGAGAGATAAAATCCGCCGCTCTGCAATTTGGGCGAAGCACAAAATTCCCGTTTGAAGCGGCGCTGAAATCGGACGATATCGCTTTTATATGCGAATGCAAAAAGGCGTCGCCTTCCAAAGGAATAATCGCAGAAAATTTTCCCTATCTTCAGATAGCAAAGGAATATGAAGCGGCGGGAGCTGCGGCCGTGTCTGTGCTGACCGAGCCGCGGTGGTTTTTGGGAAACAACATGTATTTAGAGGAGATTGCCGCCGCCGTTTCAATTCCCTGCCTGAGAAAAGATTTTGTTGTAGACGAGTACATGATTTATGAGGCAAAGCTGCTCGGCGCCGACGCTGTGCTGCTGATATGCGCCATACTGAGCGCGGACGACCTCAGGCGGTATATTGATATATGCGACAGCCTCGGCCTTTCCGCTCTGGTGGAAGCGCACGACGAGGCGGAGATATCACAGGCTCTTGGTGCCGGCGCAAGAATTATCGGCGTTAACAACCGCAATCTTAAAGATTTTACCGTAGATATTGAAAACAGCCGGCGGCTTCGCAGACTGGTGCCGCGTGACATAATTTTCATAGCCGAAAGCGGCATTAAATCTGCAGAAGATGTTGAAGCGCTGAGAAGCGCGGATGTAAACGCAGTTTTAATAGGCGAGACGCTGATGACGGCGCCTGATAAAAAATCTATGCTCGACGGTTTGAGAGGCAATATATGACAAAGATAAAAATCTGCGGGCTTTCAAGGCTGTGCGATATTGATTATGTAAATACGGCAATGCCGGATTACATCGGCTTTGTTTTTGCACCGCACAGCAAAAGATACGTTTCTCCGTCTCAGGCGGCGCAGCTTAAGGCAAGGCTCAGCCCATGCATAAAAGCCGCCGGCGTTTTTGTCGATGAAGAGGCCGAAAATATATTGGACATCGCAGGCAGGGGCATAATCGACATTATCCAGCTGCACGGCAGTGAGGATGATCACTATATTTCAAAGCTTAAGGCAGCATCGGATGTGCCGATTATAAAAGCCTTCAGCATAAAATCCAAAAAAGATATTCAAACAGCCGTTTTATCCTCCGCCGACTATATTCTCCTCGACAACGGTGCGGGCGGTACGGGCGATGCCTTCAACTGGTCGCTTATTTCCGGAATATCCCGGCCCTACTTTTTAGCCGGAGGGCTAACCCCCAACAATGTCGGGCAGGCGGTTTATAAAAATCATCCATTTGCAGTAGATGCAAGCTCCGGCGTGGAGACGAACGGATTTAAGGATTTTGACAAGATTAAATTGTTTATTGAGACGGTAAGAAAAACAAATATCTGATATACATACATTTAATTTCAAATCTGTTATTTATTATGTAAACCAGCCTTGCAGAGTAAAGTCAGCCGAGTTAATGGCTGTAAAACAACATTAGCTGTATAATTATTTTCTCAACAGCTTTATCTGAGCTATAGGAAATATTTATAAATAAAAGCGCCGCACCTAACCGGCGGCAAAAAATTAAAACATATTAAGCAAACAGAAAATCACACAGGAGGCTTTTAAATGATAAAATCTAAAGGAAGGTTTGGCGTACACGGCGGACAGTATATACCCGAAACGCTTATGAATGCGGTAATTGAGCTGGAAAGCGCCTATAACTTTTATAAAAACGACCCTGCCTTTAACAAAGAGCTTGAGACCTTATTCAACGAATACGCAGGCCGTCCCAGTCTGCTTTACTATGCTGAAAAAATGACTAAGGACCTGGGCGGCGCCAAAATTTATCTCAAGCGTGAGGATTTAAACCACACCGGCGCCCACAAGATAAACAATGTGCTGGGTCAGGCGCTTCTTGCCAAAAAAATGGGCAAAACGCGTCTGATAGCCGAAACAGGCGCTGGTCAGCACGGCGTAGCTACGGCAACGGCGGCGGCCCTTATGGGCATGGAATGCGTCGTTTTCATGGGCGAGGAAGACACCAAGCGTCAGGCTTTAAACGTGTATAAAATGCGGCTGCTCGGCGCCGAGGTAGTGCCGGTAAAAAGCGGCACCGCCACACTTAAAGACGCAGTAAGCGAGGCCATGCGCGAATGGACCAGCCGAATAAGCGATACCCACTACTGCCTCGGCTCGGTAATGGGGCCGCACCCCTTTCCGACCATTGTACGTGATTTTCAGGCGGTGATATCTAAAGAAATAAAGGAGCAGATGCTTAAAAAGGAGGGCCGTCTGCCAGACGCCGTTTTGGCATGTGTAGGCGGCGGCTCCAACGCTATAGGCAGCTTTTATCATTTTATTAACGACAAGGAAGTACGGCTGATAGGCTGTGAGGCGGCCGGCCGCGGCATTGATACCTTTGAGACGGCGGCGACGATAAATACCGGAAGGCTGGGTATTTTTCACGGCATGAAATCATATTTCTGCCAGGACAAATACGGTCAGATAGCGCCGGTATATTCTATATCGGCCGGTCTTGACTATCCCGGCGTAGGGCCGGAGCACGCCTATCTGTACGACATAGGCCGCGCAGAATATGTAGCTATAACCGACGACGAAGCGGTAAATGCTTTTGAGTATTTATCCAAAACAGAAGGTATAATACCGGCCATAGAGTCGGCGCATGCCTTAGCCTACGCCATGAAAACAGCTCCGCAGATGGACGAAGAAAAAATAATAGTCGTCACCCTTTCGGGGCGCGGCGACAAGGACTGTGCGGCCATTGCCCGCTACAGAGGGGAGGATATATATGAGTAATATTGCAAGAGCCTTTGAAAACGGAAAGGCTTTTATACCGTTTATCACCTGCGGCGACCCCGACCTTGAGACGACGGCTGAAATAGTAAAGGCAATGAGCGAAAACGGCGCCGACTTGATTGAGCTGGGCATTCCTTTTTCCGACCCGACGGCTGAGGGGCCCGTTATTCAGGAAGCGAATATCCGCGCTCTTGCCGGCGGAGTTACGACAGACAAAATATTTGAATTTGTGCGAAAGCTCCGCAATGAGGTAAAAACTCCCATGGTATTCATGACATACGCCAATGTGGTTTTTTCCTACGGCTCGGAAAAATTTATTTCCACCTGCGCTGATATAGGAATAGACGGGCTTATATTGCCGGATATCCCGCTTGAAGAACGCGGCGAATTTGCGCCGATATGCAAAAAGTACGGCTTAGACCTCATCCCGCTCGTAGCGCCGACGTCGGCCGACAGGATTGCCATGATAGCCAAAGAATCCGACGGCTTTACATATGTGGTGTCCTCTTTGGGGGTTACCGGCGTGCGCTCAGAAATAACGACCGATATCGGCGCTATGGTGCGTATTATACGCGAAAACACAAGAAAGCCATGTGCCGTGGGCTTTGGTATATCAACCCCGCAGCAAGCGCGGGACATGGCGCAGTGTGCCGATGGTGTGATTGTCGGCAGCGCCATTGTTAAGCTTGCCGCTCAGTTCGGCAAGGACGCTGCAAAGCCCATCGGCGAGTATGTAAGGTCAATGAAGCAGGCAATTGCCGACCTATGACTTGCATAAGCAGCCGAAATTTTCCGGCAGCTCTTATGTATATATGCAAATCTTGCTTTGCCGACAGATGTATGCAGTATATGGCATTTACTGCAAAAGCTCGGCAGTTAATATGTAATTTTACAGGAAATATATAATTTGCCGCCGCTTATTTATTAAGGGGCGGCAAAATTGTTTCCGGGCTTTTTCCGTGCAGTAAACGAGCCGGCAATTTCTCCGGCAGTCCACTGTAATATTCTGCCGTTTACTGCCATCTTTTTAAAGTCACACAGTCTCATTTTTATGCCGGCCGGCAGCAAGTGTATTATTTTAAAAATATATAAGCAATTTTTAATTCGGTGTTATATAATGCGGATTTTATGTAAACTTTATTTTCTTCAGGTATATAGTTTTTCTCTTAAGGAAATATATTAATTGAGAGTGCGGTATGAAACTATACATACATTTATCGGTTGTGATATAATAAATCTACAGCCAACATCGCTGTATTAATGCATTAGAGGGTGAAAAAATGGATGACAAAAATATTAATCATGTATGCCAGAAGATAATCGATAAATTCTCTCCGGAAAAAATAATACTTTTCAGCTGCAAGCATTCTCCCAGCGGACGGCTTTCATCATTTAAGCTGTGTATTATAGTTGACGGCGGGGACGCCGATATGGTTGAACATGACATATATATGGTAATAGATTGTGATATCCCGTTTGATGCGTTGGTCTACAATAAATCTGATTTTGATAAAATAAGCCTTCGCAGCGGCAGCTTTGCGCAGCGCATTGTATCTGAAGGGAGCGTGCTGTATGAGAAGCAGAAATAATAATACCGATGACAGCCGCTACTATTTTGACTGGCTGGAATTTGCCGCTGCAGATTTACTTGCTGCAAAAGTTCTATGCGAAAATGGAAGTTGTAATGCGCTTTCTGCTTTTCACTGCCAGCAGGCGATTGAAAAAGCGCTTAAGGGGTATACTCTTTATAAAACCGGCCATCTGGTTGATGGGCATAATCTTCCATGGCTGTGCCGGAATGCAGCGCGCTGCAACAGCGCATTTGAAGAATGGTTAGATGAAGCAGCCGCTATGGCCAGACTGTACATTGAAACAAGATACCCATCTGATAAACCGCTCGCAATATCAGATGAACGCCTGAACAATATTTTGAATATGGCGGATGATATGTACAATTTTATATGTGAAAATGTATATGGCGCAGATAAAATGGTTCAGAACTGATGCAATATTTGCATTTTTTAGCTGCACATTTCCGCTCAGCGCTGAGTATAAGGCATGTGCGGTCTGCATCTGTGTTAAAAAAGCGAGGATTGCCGGCATATTTGGATTATCATGAACTAACCTTTCATCAATTTTTCGCATATTGCCAGCAGTATATATTATAGCAATATTTTTTATTTACAGTCAAAAGCTGTTTATGATTGACAAGACAGCGACAGTTAAAATTGACAAACAAAGGAACATTTCATCCAAAGCATAAAAGCATTTATTATTTCTTAAATTACGAATATATCGAAGGAAAATCGGCGCCGGACAGCGGCCGGCAAAATGCATATGTTCTGTGATTAAGCTGCCCAGCGCCGAACAGAATATGGTTTTCAGCATCTTTTCCGCGCAGACTGTGTTAAAATTTGGGCCATACGGCAGTATTGCTGTAAATTTATGCCTTGCCCGCACGAAAACTTTCTCATCGAAAACTGCTTCTTACCTAAAATGCCGGCAGTAGAGATAAGCTTTTGCTTTTGTGCCGCCGGTATGCTGACTCACACTAGATGTACACCAAGTTTGAAAAAGTGAAAAGATGCCGCAGCGGCACATTTTAGGCATATCGGCTTTATTTCCCGGCAGCTTAATCAAGCCAGCAACGAAATTCAACGTCAAAATATCGCCGCGATTTACAGATATAACGGTGTTGAGAAAAATGTGCAGCGCCATATAATGCATAATTTACCAAAGATGAAACAATAAATCTAATGTATTTTCAGTAGAAATTTTAAATTGGAAATTATAACGATATCAGCTTAAAACCAGCTATGGATATTAAAAAGATGTATTTATCGCTAATGTTCAGCTCAAGAAAGCATATGCTTATTTTGGTTCATCATTAATAATATGATGTAAAACCGTATTAAAGGTCAGCGTAATTTGTGCCATTATACAAAAAGGCGGCGCACCTCTTGACAAAATGTAAGCTTTGGAATATCATAATAATAATTATTTTTAATATATCTATAGGCATTGATAGGAATAGTAGCTGGCTGCGGATGTTAAAGAGAGCTGCCGTTTGGTGCGAGGCAGCCGTCAGTTCCAGTGAATCTCACCCTTGAGCCTCCGGCTAAGGCTTTAGCTTAGGCTAGGACGTTTGCCCTACGTTACGGGGGCGGGCGCTTTTAGGCGCTTTGAGCGGCCTTTTCAGGCAATAGGAGTGGTACCGCGGTGGTTTTTGCCCTCGTCTCCAAATTTAGGAGATGAAGGCTTTTTTTATACTATATAATCTTTGCTTTTTTGTATTATGTAAATCTATTTTTAAGATTTGCTGCCTACATACATATTATTCTGCTATTTATCATTTTTGGGCGGTTGCAAAACATCTCGATATATATTTTGCAAGGCTGCCGCTGAGATGTGTAAAAATATATAATTTAACAGTACAGGAGCGTAATTTTATGAAACTGAATGGTTCAGAAATAATAATGGAATGTCTGCTTGAACAGGGCATCGACACGGTGTTCGGATACCCAGGCGGTGCAGTTCTTAACATATATGATGCGCTGTATAAATATTCCGACAAAATACGTCATATTCTTACAGCACATGAGCAGGGCGCGGCTCATGCCGCCGACGGCTATGCACGTGCGACGGGCAGACCGTCGGTAGTTATTGCTACATCTGGCCCTGGGGCTACTAATCTTGTCACGGGACTTGCTACTGCATATATGGATTCAGTGCCGGTTATCGCCATTACCGGAAACGTAGCAACCGATTTGCTGGGGCGTGACTCCTTTCAGGAGATAGATATTACCGGAATTACCATGCCGATAACAAAGCACAACTATATTGTTAAAGATATAAATCTCTTAGCAGATACCATACGGTCGGCTTTTAAAATAGCCACTACAGGACGCAAGGGTCCAGTGCTTATCGATATACCAAAAGATATATCTGCTCAGGTGTGCGAATACACATATAAAGAGCCGCAAACTGTGGCGGATACTTATGATGGAAATTGTGCAGACGACAATGCTATAAACAAGCTTGCACAGATGATATTAAAATCCAACCGTCCGATGATATATGCTGGCGGCGGTGTTATTTCGTCCGGCGCGTGCGGTGAGCTGAAAATGCTTGCCGAAACAAACGGCATACCTGTGTCGCAGTCGATTATGGGGCTTTCGTGCTTCCCTGCCTCCAGCCCGCTTAATATGGGCATGATTGGCATGCATGGCTCAATCGCTTCAAACAAGGCGTCGGTGGAGTGCGATTTAATGATAGTGGCTGGCGCCCGCTTTTCCGACCGTGTCGCCGGTGACAGGACGCGCTTTGCTCCAAACGCAAAGCTTATCCACATCGACATTGACGAAGCAGAGTTTAATAAAAACGTCTCCTGCGACATGTATGTAAAGGGAGATATGAAAGAAGTATTACGTAAACTTAATTCGGCAATTCAGTCTGCCAATATCAAGCCAATTTCGCATGAAGATTGGCTTAAACAAATAGCAGAGTGGAAAGAGCTTGACAAGCTTACTCCCATAAAAATGCTGCAGGACAAAGATTATGTTAATCCATATCTTGTTTTAAAGTCGCTGCACGACAATTGCCCTGATGCATATGTCGCAACGGATGTCGGCCAGCATCAGATGTGGACCACGCAGTATTTCGGATTTGAAAAGCCGCGGCACCTTATAACATCCGGCGGGCTTGGCACAATGGGCTTTGGACTTGGCGCCGCCATAGGCACACAGGTGTCCCAGCCAAACGGCCGCGTTATTCTTGTTACCTCCGACGGAAGCTTTCATATGAATATGAACGAGCTTACCACCGTTTCATCATATAACCTGCCTATTGTAATTGTGCTTATGAATAATCAGGTGCTCGGCATGGTGCGCCAGTGGCAGAAGGCTTTTTATGGCAATAGATTTTCCCAGACATCTCCTAACCGCCATACTGATTTTGAAAGTCTGGCAAAGGCGTTCGGCATTAACTATATTAAAATTGCTAAAAACGACGATATAGACACTGCAGTAAAATCCGCTTTTGACATGAACGCACCTGTTCTGCTCGACTGCCGCATTTCTCCCGATGTTAACGTACTTCCTATGATTCCGCCGGGAAAATCGGCTGAAGATATTATGCTGGAGATGTAATATATCCGTTGCTGCCAATTGCAGCACGTCCGAAAAAATTGCATAACAGCATTGCGCGGCATTCAAGATTCTTGATTATACATATATCTTTGGCAACATAGGCATTATTGGTATAATATATCTGAAGTTTAGATAAATTACACCTATGCGGCTATTGATGCTTAAGGTTTAATAAAATTATTGGCAGTGTAAGATTTAATTTAAAATGTAATGCTCAAGGCGGCGATGACGACGCTTTGTTTTACAAATAATGAAAGGAAGATTTAACATGGCTATGACAATGACACAAAAAATACTGGCGGCGCACGCCGGGCTCAAAGAAGTCAAGGCCGGACAGCTTATTGAAGCCGAGCTGGACATGGTTTTAGGCAATGATATAACCTCCCCTATAGCTATAGGCGAATTTGAAAAATGCGGCGCCGGCTGTGTGTTTAATGAGGAACGTGTGGCGCTGGTAATGGACCATTTTACTCCTAACAAAGACATAAAGGCGGCACAGCAGTGTAAGCGTGTGAGAGAGTTTGCAAATAATCAGAACATAAAGCACTTTTACGATGTCGGGCAGATGGGCATAGAGCATGCGCTGCTGCCTGAGCAGGGCATTGTAGGCCCCGGCGACTGCATAATAGGCGCCGACTCCCACACCTGTACATACGGCGCTTTAGGCGCCTTCTCCACCGGTGTAGGCTCTACCGATATGGCGGTCGGAATGGCCACCGGCAAGGCGTGGTTCAAGGTCCCCGCCGCTATTAAGGTTGAGCTTGTCGGCAAGCCGCAGGGCTGGGTCAGCGGTAAAGACGTAATACTTCACCTTATCGGCATGATAGGTGTTAACGGCGCGCTGTATAAATCGCTGGAATTTTGCGGCGAGGGTGTTAAAAATCTCTCTATGGACGACCGCCTCTGCATATCGAATATGGCGATTGAGGCGGGCGCCAAGAACGGAATATTCCCCGTCGACGACATAACGCTCGAATATGTAAAGGATCGTTTTACGCGTGAGGCTAAAATCTACTCTGCTGACAGCGACGCAGAATATGAGCGCACCATTACAATAGATTTATCGTCGCTGCGTCCCACCGTTGCTTTCCCGCACCTGCCGGAGAATGCGCACACCATAGACGAATGCGATAATATAAAAATCGACCAGGTGGTAATAGGCTCCTGCACAAACGGTCGGTTGGAGGATTTGCGCGTTGCCGCTAAAATATTAAATGGCAAGAAGGTCGCCAAAAATGTGCGCTGCATCGTAATACCATCTACGCAGCAGATATATCTTGACGCTCTTAAAGAGGGTCTGCTTCAGATATTTATAGAAAGCGGCGCAATAGTCAGCACGCCTACCTGCGGTCCGTGTCTTGGCGGGCACATGGGCATACTGGCCGAAAATGAGCGCGCCGTGTCCACCACTAACCGCAACTTTGTCGGCCGCATGGGCCACATAACGTCTGAGATTTATCTCGCCAGCCCGGCGGTTGCCGCTGCCAGCGCCGTTGCCGGATATATCGCCGACCCGGACAAAATATAGATTTGGAGGTTTATTATGAAAGTACAGGGTTTAGTTCATAAATACGGCTCGCATGTTGATACCGACGTCATAATTCCCGCAAGGTACCTTAATACGTCGGATGAAAAGGAGCTCGCCTCCCACTGCATGGAGGATATTGACAAGGATTTTGTTAAAACGGTAAAAAGCGGCGATATAATAGTAGCTGATGAAAATTTTGGCTGCGGCTCCTCACGTGAGCATGCGCCAATTGCAATAAAGGCGTCGGGCATTTCCTGCGTTATAGCCGCAAGCTTTGCAAGGATATTTTACCGCAACTCCATAAACATCGGTCTACCTATACTTGAGTGCCCAGCAGCCAGCGCCGATATTAAAAACGGCGACGAGGTCAGCGTGGATTTTGACTCCGGTATAATAACTAATGTTACAACTGGCAAAGAGTATAAGGCGGAGCCTTTCCCGGAATTTATACAGAATATAATAAAAAAAGGCGGACTGCTTAAAGCCGCCGTTAAGCCGCAGCTCATATTAAAGCTCGACAATGAATTTATCAGTATGACAAACACCTCTGGAAAAGAGGTTGCACGCATAGATTTTCCGTCTATTCCGGGCGGCATTGTGGATATCAGACGTACCTTTGTAGATGAATCAATGCGCGGCAAGGGCATAGCGGCGCGGCTTATGAAGACGGTTGCAGACAAGGTTCGCAAAGATGGCAAAAAGGTCCGGCCATCTTGCTCGTATGCCGTTAAATGGTTTGGCAAGCATAAAGATTATAATGATATTTTGGAATAAAATATAGTTTAATATAATGCAATAAATAAGCCATGAAAAACATGGCTTATTTATTTTATTAATGTATGCATCTTTATAAAAAATTAAAACTGCAAAAGATATTTGCTCTGTATACGGTTTTACCATACAGCCATAAATAGAATAGTCACACGGCATCAATATTTTTTATATTGCATTGTTTTTATGCCGGTATTTTTAATAAAATTACATCCTTATTTCACTCCGTTTAAGCATGATAGGTATTTAAGGATATTTTGTAAACATATAAATATATAATACTCTATTTTTGTACATTAAACAGCTTATGCAAGCTGATAATTTAAATAATTGCAGCATTTTTTCATATAATGTAAATATAAAAGATTTACATCTGCTTGACATAAGCAAGCAAAAATATTTACAATATTATTGTAGAATAACATTAGCAATAATAAAATTTATATATTTTTGAGAGGACAAAATATGAAGTATTCAGTAGTGGATATGGGTTCAAACAGCATGCGGCTTTCGGTATACGACGCACAGGAAAGCGGTGATTTTGATCTTATATTTTCTGAAAAAAGAATGGCTGGTCTTGCAAACTATATAGAATATGGCTCTTTAAGCCGAAAAGGTATAGAGGTTGCATGTGAAATTCTGCAGAGCTTTCAGTGGATTCTGCGTCATTTCAATATAAATGATATGCAGGTATTTGCCACCGCCTCTTTGAGAAACATCAAAAACACGGATGAAGCAGTAAAGGATATATTTACTAAAACAGACATAAAGGTAGATGTACTGTCCGGAAAAGAGGAAGCCGAGCTTGGCTATTACGGTGCTATTGCCGGCTGCGATGAAAATTTGGGAGCAATGTTCGACATAGGCGGCGGCAGTACTGAAATAACGGCTATAAAAAGCGGTGAGGTCATATCTGCAGAAAGTGTGAGCATAGGCTCTCTTAATTTATTCAACAAATTTGTTTCAAAAATCTGGCCTGATAAGACAGAGATGAAACAGATTAAGGATTATATAGTTTCTGAGCTCAGCAATGTAAATATGCCGGACGAAAAGTCTGAATGCATAGGAGGTATAGGCGGTACCGCAAGAGCGGTGCTGAAAATATCCAATTTTTATTTCGATAGGCCAAAAAGCAACCGCTGCATTTATCTTGATGAGCTTAAAGAAATAAGCGGCATACTTACATCTAGGAAAGGTACTGCCCGCAAGCTTATTCTTAAAAATTGTCCCGACCGTGTTCATACAATACTGCCGGGCATCATAATAATGAATACGCTGTGCAAATGCCTTTGCAATGATAAAATATTTATAAGCAAATATGGAGTAAGAGAGGGATATTTGTGCCGCAGGCTGCTGAAGCATTCGACCTAAGTTATACGCAGAATAGAGAATTAAGCTGGCTTAAATTCAATGCGCGCGTTCTGGAGGAAGCGGCCGACACTTCTGTGCCGCTAATGGAAAGACTGCGTTTTATATCTATATTTACAAGCAATTTAGATGAATTTTTTATGGTAAGGGTCGGCAGCCTTTTCGATCTCAACCTCATGTTGCCTAACGATATAGATAATAAAAGCGGATATACTCCTAAAGATCAGCTTGAGGAAATTTTTAAAGCAGTACGTCCTCTTATAAATCACCGCGATACAATTTATCAGGACATCTGCTATGAGCTTGAAAAATACGGTATCAAAAATATATCTGCACATGAGCTTGCCGGCAAGGACAAGGAGTATGTAAACAATTATTATAATGACAGAATACGCCCGCTTATTTCTCCGCAGATTATAGATGCTAATCATCCTTTCCCGCACCTTAAGAATAAAGAGCTATATGCCGCGGCAATTCTTGAAGATGACGGCCGTCATATGCTTGGTATTGTAGGCGTGCCGGAACCCGTACCGCCCATTGTCGTCCTGCCTGAGCAGGAAGGAAAATTTGTGCGCACAGAAGATATAATTCTTCATAACATGAAAAAAATATTTAAAATTTATCATATTGCTGAAAAATGCATAATTTCTGTCACACGCAACGCTGATATAAGCTATGATGATGACAAATTTGACGAGGATTATATAGATTTTCGCACACATATGGCAAAGCTGCTCCGGCAAAGAGAGCGGCTTGCTCCTGTCAGGCTTGAAATGCAGGGAGATGCTCCCGCCCTTCGCACAATGCTTGAAGAGAAGCTTAAGCTTTCACGGGACCAGACATATATATGTTCCTGTCCTCTTAATCTTAAATATGTCTATAAAATTAAAAGCACTGAAAAATCGTTATACTACGATTCATATACTCCCATCTTTCCCGACTATTTATCTGAAAGCATGCCTATGTGGGAGCAGATAAAGCAAAGAGATGTGCTGCTGTTCTATCCTTATCACTCTATGAAGCCGTTTTTAAAGCTTCTTAAAGAATCCGCCGCAGACCCTGATGTGGTATCTATTCATATAACCATATATCGCCTTGCGCGCAATTCCGCTGTTGTAAAGCATTTGTGCAATGCAGCGGAAAACGGCAAGTCTGTAACGGTTATTGTAGAACTTAGGGCACGGTTTGATGAAAAGAACAATATTGAATGGGCACAGGAATTAGAACAGTCTGGATGCAATGTAATATACGGCGTTGAGGATTATAAATGCCACTCAAAAATTTGCCTTATTACACGTCAGGAAAAAAACGGACATATTTCATATATAACACAGATAGGTACCGGGAATTACAATGAAAGCACCGCTGCTCTTTATACCGACTTTTGCTTGTTTACCGCTGACAAAGCTATTGCATCGGATGCTGTGGATTTTTTTCACAACATGCTTATCGGCGGCCTTGATGGAAGCTACAAAAGGTTGCTTGTAGCTCCATCGTCTATGAAAAGCTCTCTTACAGAACTTATCGACGATGAAATAGATAAAGGCAGCAACGGCCATATTATTATTAAGGTAAACTCAATAACCGAGCGAGACCTTATCGACAAATTGGCAGAGGCATCACAGCATGGAGTAAAAGTTGAGCTTATAGTAAGAGGAATCTGTTGCATTGTTCCCGGAATAGCCAATAAGACAGAGAATATAACTGTAATAAGCATAGTCGGCAGATTTCTTGAACATTCCCGCGTATATTGTTTTGGCGATGGAGACAGCCGGAAAATTTATATATCATCCGCTGATATAATGACGCGCAACCAGACAAGACGGGTGGAAATAGCCTGTCCTGTTGAAAGTAAGGAAATCCATAATTGGCTCTCCTCTTATCTTGATATATTGCTGAAAGATAATGTAAAAGCAAGATTTCTGCTTCCGAGCGGCGACTACATAAATATTGAGCCGGGTAATACTGCTCCGCTGTCGTCGCAGCAATATTTTATGGAAAATCCGCCGGAATTTCAGTCTACAATAGTTTATCGCCGCCGTTTTGTAAATTTTTTTAGGAAAATTTTTAAACGCAGCAAATAAAAATTTTATCCGCCTGTAATGTACATATAGGCGGATATTTTTTTGCAATTATTGCTGAAACGAAAAATTTAATTAAGCCTTAAAGCTTTTCTTTTTTACATATTTTATAAGTTAGTATTATATCCATTTTTTGTCCGCCAAAAATCTAAAAAGATTTTATATTGTTATTGACAGCTAACAAAAAACTGTTATAATAACTGTTATAAAATATTAAAATTAAATAAGAAAAAGGTGATAGTCATGGCAATGCTGGCATTAAAGCCACCTATGGGATGGAATGCATGGAATTATTTTGGTCCAGGTGAAATCTGTGAGAAGGTAATAAAAGAAACAGCGGATGCAATGGTAGATCATGGCTTTTTAGAGGCAGGCTATAACATCCTGTCAATAGACGACAGATGGATGTCGAAAGAACGCGATGCGGATGGCAATCTTCAGGCCGATCCTGAAAGATTTCCAAGCGGTATGAAGGCAATTGGTGACTATATACACTCAAAAGGTCTCAAATATGGACTGTATGAAGGCGCTGGAGTACTTACATATGCAGGACAGGCGGGAAGCTTTGGCTATGAGCGTCAGGACGCGAAGAAATTTGCCGAATGGGGCGTGGACCTTTTAAAATATGATTTTGGATATACAACGCCGGGAGCTAATGAGATAAATTTATTCCGGCGTATGGGTCAGGCGCTAAGAGAAAGCGGCAGAGATATTATATTTTCTGCATGTCTGGGCCGCCGCGAAGTTGCCGAATGGATGAAGAGCTGTGGTGCAAACATGTGGCGGCTGTGCGGAGATATTACTGACAATTGGGATTCCATAATGAAGGTTATAGAAAATGCAATAGGGCTTGAACCTTATGCCGCAAAGGGAGCATGGAACGATCCTGACATGATGGTTGTTGGACTTAATGGTCAGGGTTATGTCGGCCAAATAGGCGGCGGTAAGGGCTGCACTGTAAATGAATACGAAGCACATTTTGCTGTTTGGTGTATGCTATGTGCTCCGCTTCTTATGGGGCACGACGTAAGAAATACTACTCCTGAAATAAAGAAAATACTCCTTAATAAAGAGCTTATCGCTATTAATCAGGATGATTTAGGCGTAGTCGCTTATAAGATGCCGCATGTTTCATATATAAGCGATAAAGACTTTATTCTTGCCAAGCCGCTTGCAAACGGCGATATCGCTTTTTGCTTGCTTAATCCGCGTGAAACAGCAAGGAACATGATTTTGGCATGGGACTTCTGTGGCTGGGAGGTTACCGACACCGTTAGAATGAGAGATGTACTTTTGCATGAGGACATGGGTGAATTCAAAAATGGCCTTGCGTACAGAGTGGAGCCTCATTCTGCTAAGGTGTTCAGAGCTACTAGGATATAAATTGTTTTGTCGTTTATGCTGGGCGTAATTTATGTCAGCAAAACATTCTTTTTACTATCGCTGCGAAACTTTTAAATTGCTCGTTTTACAATGCAATTCTAATCAAAACTTCCACTAACTGATGAGCTGCCGAGGCACTGGATAGCGTATCGACTTGCTATCTCAAGTGAGCATCGAAACTCTATCGCATTGCATGTCACGTCATTCGAAAATAGATTGATTGCATAAATGGTAATTGCTTTTCTTTATTTGACTGTGCTTGTTAAGGACATTTCTCTTTTGAATAAACCTTTTGCTTAGTCTTTTTTTGACTCCAGCCAAGAGAATTGGCCGTTATGTAGCACTTAACCTGCAGTTAATAGCGCCCGTTATCGATGGTGTGCACTATCTCTGAAATTTCTGAATATAGACTATGTCTATAAATAAATGGGTACAGAAATTTGACACTGCATTATAATTTAAAGCAGCCGCTTAAGCGGCTGCTTTTTGCTTACTTATTTGTAAACGGACCTATGCGCTCATTTGGTACTTTACGGCAGAACAATTTCGTAATATATTTGACCGACACGCAAACTTAAAGTGTAAATAAAGAAAAAGTCACTTTTAATCTGTTTACTATTTTGAGTTACAGTAGAAATTTAATTCAAAATTAAGGAACAATTAGTAATAAAGTAACCTATGACGTTTTAAACAAGTTAATTATGCCTGCATCCATGTTCGCCGTCGCAGCTGTGGTTTTCACATGATTTATCACTATCATGACAGCTGTGATGCTCGCCGCTTTCTCTATCATGATGACTGCAGTTGACCTCCGACTTTTGTACAAGTGTACCGTTGAGATAAGCGCTTACGGCCGTATTCGCATCGCCGATTATACCCGCATACAACTCAATTCCTGCGTCGTCCAGCGCCCGTTTGGCGCCGCCACCTATCCCGCCGCATATCAGGATGTTTACTCCCAAATCTTTTAAAAATCCTGCCAGAGCGCCATGCCCGCTGCCTTCTGTATTTACTATCCTTGAAGATTTTACCTCGCCGCTGTCTGCTTCGTATATTTTAAACTGCTCAGTATGCCCAAAATGCTGAAAAATTTCTCCGTTTTCATATGTGCATGCTATCTTAATCATATTAAACACCGCTTTCTATATTCTTAAAAAGTTCGTTAAGCCAGTCGCCTTCAAACTGCTCTATGGCTCCGCTGTCGCAAAGTGATGCAAGCCTTGGCTCTATCGGCAGCCTTGCCACCGTTTTTATGGCATGCTTTTTTGCAATTTCCGTTACGTGGCTTTCGCCAAAAATATTGTGCCGGCTGCCGCAGTCCGGGCATAAAAAGTAGCTCATATTTTCTACCAGCCCAATTATCGGAATATTCATCATATAAGCCATTCTGACAGCCTTCTCCACCACCATTGCCACTAATTCCTGAGGCGATGCAACCACTACTATTCCATCAACCGGTATTGACTGAAACACTGTAAGCGGAACATCGCCGGTTCCGGGAGGCATGTCCACAAACATATAGTCTATATCTCCCCATATTACATCCGTCCAAAATTGTTTTACCGCCGATGCAATAATAGGTCCGCGCCATATGACCGGGTCTGTTTCATCTTCTGTCAGCAAATTGAGCGACATTACCTTTATACCCATCTTGCTGTTTGCCGGATACATCCCTATCTCACTAGCCTGTGCTCTGCTGTGTATTCCAAATGCTTTCGGTATTGATGGACCTGTAATATCCGCGTCCAAAACAGCCGCCGCTTTCCCGCTGCGCTGCGCGAGCACCGCCAGCATAGATGTTACTAAAGATTTGCCTACTCCGCCCTTGCCGCTTACAATGCCTATCACCTTTTTTATGCTGCTAAGCCTGTGCGGCTTTTCCTTTGCTATAACATGCTGCTGTGCAGTACGCTCCTCGCAATCGGCACTGCAGCTATTACAATCATGACTGCATTCACTCATATCTTTCAGCTCCTCGCTTTTTTTAAACCTATTATAACTCTTTTATCATACTTCCCTTTTGCGTTTATGTCAATCATGCTTTAATATTTAGCCAAAGCTTGAGCAGAGCTATGTTCCAAAAGCAAAAATCGCATTTTAATTAACTGAAAACACATTTGTTATATACCTTATACTTTTTAAAATAATTTGACCTTTTTTATTTACCGGACGAAATATCATTAAAAATACAACTATCCATAATTATATGCAATATTGCTTTTACAGCCACTTGTGCTGTCCGCACGCCGATGGCTGCATATACTACGGCTACATGGCAAAATACAACAAAAAAGATATTTTACTGTTTTTCTGTATGGATGTGAACTCATGTGAGTTCTTTAGGTTATTAAATACAAGATTAACGCCGGGTGATAGAGTAAAACAAAAAACTGAGTCTAAGCGTGACCCCGCATCCAAACTCAGTCTGGTGTCAATAGACAATAAAAAAGATGTTTGGCCATTTTAGTGTATAGATGTAAACTTATACAAATTCCTGCAGTTATTAAACGCAGAACTAGCTCCGCGAGCAGAGTAATAAAATAAAAAAGCCAAGCCTGAACGCGAACTGCGTCCAGGCTTGGCTTTGTGGCGGAGAAGGTGGGATTCGAACCCACGTGCCGGCTCAGCACCGACAAAACGATTTCGAATCGTTCTCGTTGCGACCACTTCGATACTTCTCCATCTATATGTTAAACCCAATATTTTAGGTATAACCGTTTTAATCTAAATTTAGTATATTATGCATAATATTTTATTAATGCGATATTCTGCTTGAGCTGTTTTATTATATCAATACTCATTTTAAATGTCAATATCGTAAATTAGAGTAAAATGGTAAAAAATTAACAATATATTTTCTTTTCATAATGCTAAGAAAGTGTTATAATATAATCCTGTAGGTAAATATATCATCGGAGGTTTACATAAATTGCGCATAGGTATAGATGTCGGCTCAACTACCGTTAAAGTGGTTGTACTTGATGAAAAAGATAATATAGCTTATAAGGACTATCAGCGGCATTTTTCAAAAGTAAGAGAGAAAACTGTCGAAATGTTGGAAAAATTACCGGAAAAATATAAAGATAAGACCGTTAATACGGCTATAACAGGTTCTGCCGGACTTGGTATGGCAAGGCAGAGCGGCATTGAATTTGTACAGGAGGTTTACGCCACTGCCGGCGCTGTGGAGCGTTTTTATCCTGATACCGACGCTGTTATCGAACTTGGCGGCGAAGACGCTAAAATAATCTTTTTTACCGGCGGGCTTGAAGAGCGTATGAACGGCTCATGCGCCGGAGGCACCGGTTCTTTTATTGACCAGATGGCTACCCTGCTCAACATTACCGTTGACGAGCTTGATGAGCTGTCGCTCCACCATGAAACGATTTATTCAATAGCCTCCCGCTGCGGCGTTTTTGCCAAAACTGATATTCAGCCTCTGCTTAATCAAGGCGCGAAAAAAGAAGATATATCGGCGTCTATTTTACAGGCAGTTGTCGACCAGACGGTTGCCGGACTTGCGCAGGGACGTAAAATACAAGGCAAAATAATGTTTTTGGGCGGTCCCCTGTTCTTTCTTAAGGGTCTGCGTCAAAGATTTATTGAAACGCTTAAGCTTACCGACGAAAATGCAATATTTCCGGAAAGTGCAGACTGTTTTGTCGCTATCGGTGCGGCTCTTTATGCGAAAAATGCAAAGCCTATGGCTTTCAGCGAGGTTTTGACGCTGCTGAAGAACGCCGCCGACACCTCCTCTGTTTCTACCACACTTAATCCTTTGTTTGAGACGGAGGCTGAGTATGAAGAGTTTTGCCAGCGCCACAACAGTGCTAATGTCAAATATTTAGATGCCGGTCAGTATTCCGGCGATGCATATCTCGGCATTGACGCCGGCTCTACAACGACAAAGCTTGCGCTTATCTCACCGGACGGCGGACTTATATACTCTTACTATACATCTAACAACGGCAATCCCGTCGACGTTGTGCTTGATCAGCTTAAAAAGATATACGATCTATGCGGCGACAAGATTACTATTAAAGGCAGCGCCGTCACCGGATACGGCGAGGACCTTATTAAAAATGCCTTTTCCGTTGACGAGGGACTGGTTGAAACGGTAGCGCATTACAATGCAGCGGCGTTTTTTAATCCGGATGTTGATTTTATTATAGATATCGGCGGGCAGGACATGAAGTGCTTTAAAATCCGCGGCGGAGCTATAGACTCCATCATGCTTAACGAGGCCTGCTCTTCCGGCTGCGGTTCGTTTATTGAGACATTCGCCAAAGCGCTTGGATACAACGTAAGCGACTTTGCAAAGCTGGGACTTTTTTCAAAGCACCCTGTAGATCTCGGTTCACGCTGCACGGTCTTTATGAATTCATCGGTTAAACAGGCGCAGAAAGAGGGCGCCGGTGTTGAAGACATATCCGCCGGACTTTCAATGAGCGTTGTAAAAAATGCAATATACAAGGTTATAAGAGCATCGTCGGCACAGGATTTGGGACGGCACATTGTTGTTCAGGGCGGCACCTTTCTAAACGACGCCGTGCTGAGAAGCTTTGAAATGGAGCTTGGCTGCAACGTAATACGCCCCTCTATTTCCGGTATCATGGGGGCTTTCGGCTCGGCGCTTTATGCAAGAGATAATTGTTCGGGCAAATCCACATTAATAAGTTCCGAAAAGCTTAACAGCTTTACGCATACATCAAAGCCGGCGGAATGTAAATTGTGCCAAAACAGATGTCATTTGACAATTAATGAGTTCTTTGACGGCGATAATGTAAAGCCACGCCGCTTTATATCTGGAAACCGCTGTGAAAGAGGTTTGGGGCGTCCAAAAGCCAAGGACTTGCCGAACATGTACAAGTTTAAGTATGAATATCTGCGCGGACTTGAAAACAAGAAGCCGGAAAAATCAAAGGGGCGCATCGGCATACCCATGGGCCTTAATATGTATGAAAACCTGCCCTTCTGGCATGCATTTTTCACATCTCTCGGCTATGAGATTGTGCTTTCTCCCGAATCCAACCGTAAGGTTTACATAAAAGGTCAATACTCCATACCGTCGGATACAGTATGTTATCCTGCCAAGCTTATGCACGGACATATTGAAGGGCTGCTTGACAAGGGCGTAAATAAGATATTTTACCCCTGCATGCCGTATAATTTTGACGAGGAGCGCAGCGACAACAATTACAACTGCCCTGTCGTTGCTTATTATCCTGAGCTGCTTAGAGCAAATGTCGCACGGCTTGAGGAAGTTGACTTTTTAACTCCCTACTTTGGGCTTCACAAGCCTAAGACATTTAGAAAAAAGGCCGTTGAGTATTTTGGGGAAAAGTTTAGCGAGGATAAAAAGGACATACTCGCCGCCTGCGATGCGGCCTATGCCGCTTATGAGGAATACCGTGAGAATATCCGCAAAAAAGGCGCCGAAATAATGCAGTATGCGCGTGACAACGGTCTGCACATGATTGTTTTAGCCGGTCGGCCGTATCACATAGACCCCGAAATAAACCACGGCATAGACTCGCTTATAAATTCCTTTGATATATGTGTGCTTACCGAGGACGCCGTCGCGCATATGGGCGGTAAGCCTGTTGTTCATGTGCTTAATCAGTGGACATATCATGCGCGGCTTTACAGTGCAGCGGAATTTGTTTCACAAAATGATGATATCGATCTGGTACAGCTTGTGTCGTTCGGCTGCGGACTTGACGCCATTACCGGCGATGAAACGCGCGAAATTCTTGAAAAGCACGGCAAGCTTTATACTCAGCTTAAAATTGACGAAATATATAATCTCGGCGCAGTTAAAATAAGAATTCGCAGCCTGCTTGCTGCCCTTAAAGCTAAGGAAACGGAAAAGAAGAAATCAGCAGCAGGATAAATTGCGTGTGAGGTTTGGTATCGCTTTTGACTTGTTCACTGCCGTATATCCAAAAGCTTTTAATCTGTAGGCAGATATCAAAGTCTTGCGCATAATTCCGTTTATCAGTGCATATTAATTGACTTTTATAAACCGAAGCTGTTTATTCAAATTGGGCAGCAGACTGTGCTGATTATATGAAAGTCTGTTAAGGCAACTATATTGGCATGAAAAATATCATTTAATTTTACTGAAAAATAAATTCAATAAATAGAGATTTCTGCGGCAGCCGCATTATTACCGCAGAATTTCCGCAGGAATAGAGCTGCTGCGGAAGGCATCAACTTAAAGTGAGGAAATTTTATGGCAAAACTCGTTTACGATAAAAACGGCAGACTTATATTCACTAAGGAAATGAAAGAAGAATATACTATACTTATGCCGCAGATGCTTCCGGTACACTTCGGCATGATGAAGCGGTGCCTTGAAATGGAAGGCTACAAGGTAGACATGCTTAACACCAATCACCGGGCGATTGTCAACACCGGACTCAAATATGTACACAACGACACATGCTATCCGGCTCTTCTCGTCATAGGCCAGCTTATAGAAGCCATTCAGTCGGGCAAATACGACGTTAACAAAACAGCGCTGATTATAACACAGACGGGCGGCGGGTGCCGTGCCTCCAATTACATTCATCTGCTGCGCAAGGCGCTTAAAAAGGCGGGACTTGACAAAATTCCCGTCATATCTATCAATCTGTCCGGACTTGAGAAAAATCCTGGTTTTAAGCTTAACTTAAAGCTTATTATGAGACTTGTTTATTCAATGGTTTACGGTGATATAATTGTACTGCTTGCAAACCAATGCCGGCCGTATGAAATTGAGAAAGGCGCCACCGACAAAATGGTGGAATTTTGGGAAAACGAGCTGCTTGCACAGTTTGAGAAATCAGAGGGGCTTGGTCCATCTTCATTTAGGGAAAATTTGGCGAGAATAGCGGAAGACTTCGCAAATATCCCCGTTGCACGCGTGCCTAAGGTGCGCGTCGGCGTTGTGGGCGAGATTTATATTAAATATTCCCCGCTTGGCAACAATAATCTTGAGGATTTTCTCCTTTCAGAGGGCTGCGAGCCGGTAGTGCCCGGCCTTATCGACTTTATCCTGTTTAAAATAGACAACCGTCTGGTAGACGCCGACCTTTACGGTTCAAACATATTCAAAAGAGCTGTAGTGGGACTGCTGAAAAAGTATATTTCTGCACGTCAGCATGAGCTTATCGCAGCGGTTAGAAAATATCCGCAGTTTCGTGCGCCTGAGCCGTTTGAGGTTATAAAGGAAAATGTGAAGGATTATCTCGGTTACGGCAACAAGATGGGCGAGGGATGGCTGCTCACCGGCGAAATGCTCGAACTTATTAATGACGGTATTGTCGACATTGTATGCACACAGCCCTTTGGTTGCCTGCCCAATCACATAGTCGGCAAGGGCATGATACGCGCTATTAAAAATCATCACGATGACGCCAATATAGTTGCTATAGATTATGACGCAGGAGCTACAAAGATTAATCAGGAAAACAGGATAAAACTTATGCTTTCCAACGCCCGCGCGCGCATGGAAAAAGAGTCCGGCAGCGCTGCACATACGGCGGCTAAAGCGGCGGCAGATGCAGACGCTGAGGCAGACAAAGTATATAATCAGTCTTTAGATGATGAAGACGCGCGGATTTTAGATTTGCCGGACATGGATGTGAAAGATGACATTCTTAAAAATTCAGAATTAAACAAGTAATAATTATTTGCTTTCATTTTAAAGAAAAGGGTCTGAATAAAACAGACCCTTTTTGTCTTTTTATTTAGTTGTTTTTGCATTTTCACGTCAATGTTTAAGATTAATAATCAGCAGCGAAAATTTCGGCTAATTGTTATAAAGCTGTCATCGACAAAGATTTTATATGCACAAAGATTATACTCTGCACCAAAAATTTGCTTTTACTAAAGCATATCTGCGCTATAGACATTTAAAATATTTTATTTCACATAAAATCCTGCGCATAAGCGACAGTTAATCCGTTTTTGTCCAGCTGGTAAATTTTATTGCACACCTCGCTTAAATATTTGCGGTCGTGAGATATGCTGATTATGGCACCCCTAAACTCCTTAAGCGACCTGCGCACTACTGGGTTTGACAGCGGACTGAAATTGCGGGTAGGCTCGTCCAGTAAAAGCACGTTTGCATTTTTCAGAACCATTTCTAAAAACAATATTTTCGCCTTTTGGCCGCCGCTTAAATTCTCTATTTTATTTGTCATCTCCTCATGAGTAAAGTGCATGCTTCCCATAAATGTCCTGGCTTTGGTAATTTCATCTTTTGTAAAATTTTGCGCTAAATATTCTATCGGCGTCTTTTCGTAATCCAATTTTTCAGAATAATCCTGCGGCATATAATCAGCCGTTATATCACGTCTGTCTTTAACAGCTTGCCAAATCTGCGATAAAAGGGTGGATTTTCCAACACCGTTGCTGCCTATAATCCCTATATGCTCGTCTCCCGTTACACATAGCCTTACATTTTCTGACAATATTCTATCGCCGGTGCTGAGCTCATCAGCGTAAAAGTCCAAAACCACTTTGCTGCGCGGAATATATATGTTTTGGCTAAACTCTGTTATTATAGCGGATTCCTCTTCGGGAAAATCAATAAAATCCTCAGTTTTAAGCTCCAGCCGGCGCTGCTGCGATTTTACCGACTTCATCTTCTTTTTCAGCAGCCGGCCGCCGTGTGGGTCCTGGCGCGATATACTTTTCTGTTCATGATTTACACGATTATATATCTGCTGCCATTTTTCCATCTGCTTATTATAGTCCGCACGCTGTTTTGACGCTATTTGTTGCTGCTTTGAAAAGGCAAGGCTCCGCGCCGAAATGTATTCAGAATATGATGCATGCGTTACCGTTATGCGGCACTGCGACTTTTTTATAAGCTGCTCCATATGTATTATTACATTTGCAGTACGCTCTATAAGCGTTTCATCGTGTGATACAAACAGCACCGGCAGGCGCGTTTTATTTATAAAGCTTTCCAGCCACTTTAGCGTGTTTATATCAATGTCGTTGGTCGGTTCATCCAGCAGCAGAATATCTGGCTTAGACATTAGTATTTTTGCAAGCTGCAGCTTTACCCTTTCACCACCAGACATTGTTCTTATCTTCTGAGAGCCTAATAGTTCTAAATTCAAGCCAAGCTCGGAAAACAAGCCGCCATAAGAGAAAATTTCATCCATATCTAAATATTCTTCAGCGGTTTTATTAGAATATTTTCCGTCTATCATCTGCGGCAGATATCCTATGCTTCCCTTTTTTATTATTTCTCCGCTGTACTCTGCATACCCGCTTATAAGCCTATCGTCATATATCATTTTAAGCAAAGTAGATTTCCCATTTCCTTCTTCGCCTATAATAGCCGCTTTTTCGCCGCGGTTTAGTGTAAATGAAAAATTATCTGTTATCTTTCTGCTGTTTTGAAAAAGTGTTATTGATATATTTTTTAGCTCTAACAAAAGCATTCCTCCTTAAATTTACAATTAAGTCTGGCAGCAAGTCATAGTCTTACGGCAAAAAATTATTTACGCACCAAAAGCGTCGATAAAAATATTTTATATCTCACATTTTGTCCTCCATTTAAGCCGAAAGCCGGCAAAGCAGGAGGCTTGCGCAAACCATAAAAGGGCTTCATGCTGCCAAGCCTCTCCACAGGCAATAATTTATTCTCTTCTGCACAAAAAGATTGATTTTATCTTTTTTTAGAGTTATATTATAGACGGACATTTTATTGGTTTTCAATTATCTGCGGTTTTATGCAGCGAGCACATAAAATAAGTGTACGGGAATAACTTTGAATGTCCTGCAATGAAACGCGTAAACTATAAAACTAATCAATTCTTTTTGATGCTCGTTAAGAATTGAGAAAATAGTTGTGTGTGACTTTTAGTAGTTCCCCTACGTTTTATTGTTTTACACGACACATTCGAGCTAAATGATGCTGTATATCGTTGGCTTTGTTTGGGTGCGTGTAAATCAACAGTATTAATTATTTGCTGCCGCGCTCATTACAAAGAGCGAGGCTTTTTTTAGCTCAGAAAGGAGGATAATATGAAAAAAGTATCTGGCAAAACTCACACTCGAGAGCAGCTGAACACCTGGGCAAATCAAAACAATCCAAACAACAAATCCTACAGAGCTAAGTTAAACAATCACAGCAACCAGCTCAATGCAAATCGCACACATCAGCAAAAACATAACGCACAAAGGCGTTATCAAAAGCTGAACTATGTAGAATGGGTACCGGATTATCCTGAATGGAATGATTGAGCAGCATGTGAAAATCTATCTTTTAAATGTGCTCTTACACATTCATTTTTCAAATTCCGGATATCCAGCAAAAATTGACAAAAAACAAATAAATAAAAGCAAGTAGTAAACTAATTGTTTGCGCAGACCGACAGAGGTGGGCAGTACTTGCTGAAACCTGGAAGGAATACTGAAAAATATCGTTGCAGTTTCACCTGCCGCCGGCAAACCGTTTTGCCTTGCTTTTTTTCCCTCAGCATTTCTGCTAAAGAGCTGCTTTTCGCAGAAATGCCCGGCTTCCTTTCAGCAAGCCTGACCTTTCTCTTCCTCTTTGGAAAAACTAACGTTATTTTTACTTTTTCGTTTTTTAACGCTTCCTTAAGCATGAAGACGGCAAAAAATAAAATGGGTTTTGACGAGCAAAACCCATTTTATACTTTGTGCTGTTATTTCACAAGTGCGCCAAGAATTAGTCGTTTGACTCTTCCTTCATCTTGGCAAAGCACTCGCTGCAGTAGACCGGACGGTCCTCACGTGGCTTAAAAGGCACTTTAGCTTCCCCGCCGCATGAAGCACAAGTAGCAACGTACATTTCACGCTCGCCTCTCATCTGATTTTTACGCGCATCACGGCATGACTTGCAGCGCTGCGGCTCATTTACAAAGCCCTTGGATGCATAGAATTCCTGCTCACCGGCGGTAAATACAAATTCGTTACCGCAGTCTTTGCAAATGAGAGTCTTGTCTTCGTACATAATTTTTTACCTCGCTAAAAAAATATTTTTGCCCTGGACGGAATCGCACCGACACCTTTGATTAAACCAACGCTCTGACTTAAGCTACGCGGGCATTATACATTATATAAAGGCTTGCGCCAATTTACCTTAATTTCTGTCTCACCCGCCGCATAGCGTTGTCGACCGTTTTTACCGATATCGTCATTTTTTCGGATATCTCTTTATAACTAAGCCCTGAAAGATATTCGTTCATAACAGTATATTCCATAGGCGATAAAACATTGCAGGCTTTTTCTAAAAATATATTCAAATCTTCCTTTGCAATTACTGCAGCCGCCGGATCTACACTGCCGGACAGCATCTCGCCATCATCATTCAGTGACTGAAGCAAGCATGCTGGCACACGCTTTTTAGCTATAACAGCTTTGGCAGCGCTTATCATACTGCGGTCAATACATAGGCGTGCATATGTTTTAAAGGATGTGCCGCAATATTTGTTATATGTCTTTACCGCCGACATAAGCCCTATAAGCCCTTCCTGCGATAAATCGTCAATTTCAATCCCATCATTTTTATAATGTGCCGCACAAATCCTGACAAGCTTCAAGTATCTCGCAACAATAACTCCAAATGCTGAAGCATTTCCCTCCGCGGCGCTGTACGCCAGCGCTTCGTCACACATTTTTTCAAGACCAATATTATCATTACAAGACAAACACAGCATTATATGTACCTGCAAACAATGTATATACATTTATATGACCTAATCATACCCTTTTTATGCGATTTTGTCAATACATTTTGAATGTACAAGCTTTTGTAAGCAAATTTAGTAAATATTACCATTAATTTATTTTAGAACAGATGTTTACAAACATATGTTCGAGATGTATAATGTATTTATAAATATTTTAAATTTAATAAACGGGTTGATATAAATGGAACTGTCTACAGTTGAAAAGCTTAAAATACTTGGCGCTGGCGCTAAGTATGATGTTTCATGCGCCTCCAGCGGAGTAAACAGAAAAGCAAAGCCCGGACAGCTCGGCAGCGCGGCCGCCTGTGGCCTTTGCCATACCTTTACCGAGGATGGTCGGTGCATATCGCTGCTTAAAGTATTGATGTCAAATCAGTGCATATTCAACTGCGCTTACTGCGTAAATCGTGCCGACAACGATATCCCTCGCACAGCCTTTACTCCGCGCGAAATTGCCGACCTTACTATAGAATTTTACCGTCGGAATTATATTGAAGGCTTGTTTTTAAGCTCCGGCGTTGTTGGCAGCCCGGACAATACTATGGAACTTATGATAAAGGCTGTACGAATACTGCGGGAGGAATATCAATTTTGCGGATATATCCATGCAAAAATAATTCCTGGCTCCGACAACCGGCTTGCCGATATTTTAGGCCGGCTGTGCGACCGCATAAGCATTAATATGGAATTTGCCTCCCACCGTGCTTTAAGGCTGCTTGCCGCCGACAAATCGCACACAGATATCATCGGCTCAATGGGAAATGTTACAAACCGGCTTGTTCAAAACAAAGAGGAGCGTCGAAAGTTTAAGTCAGCCCCTATTTTTGCGCCCGCCGGCCAAAGCACCCAGCTAATAATCGGCGCAACGGCAGAGCGCGATTATACAATAGTGCGGCTTGCACAGGCGCTGTATAAAAAGCTCGGAATGAAGCGCGTATATTATTCGGCCTATATGCCTATAGTCAAACATCCTGATTTGCCCGGAAAAGATGTCTCGCCGCCGCTGGTAAGAGAGCACAGGCTGTATCAGGCCGACTGGCTAATGCGCTATTACGGCTTTATGCCGGAGGAAATATTCAGTGATAAGGATGAGTCGTTAGATCTTGAGGTGGATCCTAAAATTTCATGGGCGCTTAAAAATGCCGATTTTTTTCCTGTCGAAGTCAACTCTGCCGATTATTATACGCTGCTTAGGGTACCTGGCATAGGTCAGCGTACGGCTAAAAGAATTATTAAGTCGCGACGCTTTTCTCGTTTGGACGATAAAAGCCTTGTCAAAATGGGAATGATACGCAGAGCTTTCTACTTTATCACGGTGAACGGTAAATTTTTAGGGCGATGCACACCTGACAATCCGGCGCTTAAGTTTATTCTTAAGGACAATAATTTAAATGGGCAGATAACTTTTGACAGTATTATTTCCGATAAACGTATTGAAGATGAAAAGTCGACAGCTAAGCTGATAAGTGCAGTGAGCACGGCAAGATATGCATAAATTCACATATCCTTTTTGTATTCGCCGGTTCTATACAATTCCCAATGTTTTTGTCCTGTTTGGCAGTCGCTTAAATACATCTTGAAAATGATTTGCCGGATATATTAATGCGGCTTCGGAAAAATTTCAATATATTTATTTTGTCTCATGCCCTGCTTGCGGCGAAGAGATATTTTCGACTTTTAGGCAGTATGGAGATGACTTTTGTCCGGCATTATAGCATCGAAATGATACGGGTAAATTAATTTTGCAAAGATATGGCTTCGCGCTTATAATTAAACGCGCTGTGTCTTAGCATCTGTATAATGTTGTATGCTTATACGATCACGTCGGGGTTTAATGCAGTTTTATATTTTGCAGCTATACAGCAGTTTTTCCGCATGCCGCATCAACAGGTTTACGGCAGATATAAATTTTTATATTGTTTGCCATCCGTACACTTATGAGATATTTTTATATTTTAGTCTATCGCGTATTCTCATCTGCGCCGGCCACTTTGCATAAGAATTATGAGGGTGATAATTTTTGTTATATTTAATATATGAAAACAGCTTTGAAGGTTTTCTTACAGCTGTTTTTGATGCTTTTTACCTGCGACGTACTGATATACATCTTCTATCGGAATGCGCAGAGCCGCCTCTGCTTTTTGACTGCCGCACGGTATCTTCCGACTCCATTAAGGCTATGCGTGTGCAAAAAAGCATAAAGCAAAGGCTCGGCACAAACACGCTTTGGACTATTTTTACAGCTTGGCTCTCACATGATGAGAATATAGAAGATATACTGCTGTCTTACCTCCGGCTCGCATTTAAGCTTGGTGCGGACATAAGCAAGATGTCACAGAACGACGCTGTCTTTAAGACAATATCAACCGCCGAACGTGTAAAAAGAGAAGCTCATCGCTTTAAAGAGTTTGTACGTTTCAAAAAATATAAGGACATTTATATTGCTGACATATTCCCTGATTTTGAAATTCTGCCTCTCATAGTTCGACACTTTTCAGAGCGATTTAACGACCAAAACTTTATTATCAGAGATAAACATTATCATAAAGCGCTGATTTATTACGATAAAAGAGCAGTAATAGCCGATATCACGGAATTTTGGGAACCTGATGATATGGATAAGGACGAGTTTGAAGACATGTGGAAAAAATATTACTCCGCTATGTGTATTGAAAGCCGTAAAAGCCGGCGCAGAATGCTTTCTTTTATGCCGCTTAAATATCACAGATATATGCCGGAAAAACGGCCCGACTTTTCCGGAGAATAAAGCTTAGATAAAACAAGGATATGGTTTCATTTAAAATATGATTTTAATTATGTTAACTAAAATATGTTATTTTGATTAATAAAATACAAATATATGAACTTATAGTTTAAATATTATGTAAATTAAAAAATTGCAGTAACACTTAGCTCAGTGCAGACTTGCAAAAAGCATATAATGAAGTAATTACTCCGCAGCCCGTTGCTCAAATTTTCTTTATCTAACTCAAAGCAGCTGTGATGTCAATGTTTATAAATAAATATTATATCAACTTTCTTTATGTGCTGTACAATTTTTATATACACTCCATTTTTATTTGGATATTTAAGCTCTTTTTCCCGTATCGCAGAATTGCTGCAACTGAAATACATTATCTTTGTCATCCGCACATTTATGCTTAATACATAAATGTGCGGATATTTATTCTGCTCAAATTACATATGGAATTTTGTATAAAATTTCTGGTAAATATAGAGTTATATTCTAAAGTAAAAGTCCTCCTATCTGTCTTGACATGGCATTTTTGTATTTTATAATTGATATATCAATGATTGATATATCAATAAAGGTGTTGATAAGGTGGAAAATGAATTTTACTTAATGTTATATCGAGCATTTCACGCTCAGCGGCACTATCTTCGGCCAAAGGCCGCAAAAATAGGTCTTGGAACAGGCCAGCCAAAAATTTTATCTTATTTATCGCAAAACGGTCGTAGCAGTCAGCGCGAAATTGCCGATTATTTCGAAATTGATCCTGCGGCTGTATGCAGAATGATAGACTTAATGCAGAAAAGCGGTATGATATCAACACAGCCGGATGACGCCGACCGGCGCTCAGATGTTATAAGCCTAACCGAAAAGGGGCGCAGCGCTGGTGAGAAGTGGAAGCTCAGCTGTGACGAGGCGGAAAAAATTATGCTGCAGGGCTTTTCAGATGATGAAAAAAAGCAGTTTGCTGATTTTCTTGTGCGTTCCTACCGAAATCTGCGCATTGCCGATGACGGCAGTGAATACTCATAGCCCTGATTTTTTAAGTGGTATTAGAGTATTAACGTACACAGCTAAATAAAAACATTCATTTGTTCATTGCTTTGGGGGGCATAAATTTAATGAAGGATCTTAAACATCTTTTCAGCTACCTAGGCCGTTACCGCAAGGACCTGATTTTCGCGGCTGTTTTGCTATTTGCAGAAACCGCCTTTGAACTGATTATACCGGTGCTCATGGCGGATATAATAGACGTCGGCGTGTCAAATCACGATACCGGCTTTATTCTGCACAAGGGAATACAAATGGCACTCTGCGCGCTTGGTTCGCTTATAACAGGACTTTTATATGCAAGATTTGTGGCGCGTGCCGCATATGGTCTCGGCGCAAATATACGCGAAGCGCAGTATAAGCATGTACAGGATTTTGCATTTTCAAATCTGGACCACTTTGAGACATCCTCTCTTATAACGCGCATGACAACCGATGTCACTGTTATTCAAAATGCCATAAACGGCGGTCTGCGTCCCATGATCCGCGGTCCCGTCATGCTTATAATGGGCATTGCATTGTCGGTATATATGAACGCCAAGCTTTCTGTTGTATTTTTTGTCAGCACACCGATACTGGCGCTTATACTTGTATTTATTGTGCGCAAGGTGGCGCCGATGTACCGTCGGCTGCAAAAGTCAATGGATCACCTAAACAACGTTGTGCAGGAAAATCTAACGGCTGTGCGTGCCGTTAAGGCCTTTGTACGCGGCGAATATGAAGAGAAAAAATTTCAGAGTGTAAACGGCGAGCTTATGCAGGCCAGTCAGCGCACTTTCCATTTTGCTGTGCTTAATCTGCCGGCGTTTCAGCTTATGATGTACACCGCCGCTGTACTGATTATGTGGTTTGGCGGAAACATGATAATAAGCAGCACCTTGCAGGTGGGCGAGCTTACAGGCTTTTTAAGCTATGTGCTTCAGGTCATGAATTCGCTTATGATGATTTCAAATGTCTTTTTGCTGCTGACGCGCTCTTTAGCAAGTGCACAAAGAATTAATGAGGTATTAAGTGAAACAACAGCTCTTAGCTCACCGCAGAACGCTTGCACTGTTATTCATGACGGCAGCGTCGACTTTATAAACGTTTCCTTTAAATATCACGAGGATGCTGAGGAATATGCTCTTTCAGATGTCAATCTTCATATAGACGCCGGCCAGACAGTAGGAATTTTAGGCGGCACCGGCTCTGCCAAGACTACACTTGTACAGCTCATTCCAAGGCTGTATGACGCCAGCATCGGCGAGGTATACGTAGGTGGAAAAAATGTTAAAGATTACAGTCTTGCATCCCTTAGAGACTCTGTGGGCATTGTTCTGCAGAAAAATGTTCTGTTTTCCGGCACTGTGCGGGAAAATCTGCTTTGGGGCAACGGCGAGGCGGACGACGAGACAATTTGGCAGGCTTGCCGCGCCGCCTGCGCCGACGAATTTCTCAGCCGGATGCCCGGCGGTCTTGACACTGATTTAGGCCAGGGCGGGGTCAATGTTTCCGGCGGGCAAAAGCAGCGTCTGTGCATCGCCCGCACACTGCTTAAAAAGCCAAAAATACTCATTTTCGATGATTCGACCAGCGCTGTCGACACCGCTACTGAAGCTAAAATAAGAAGTTCGCTCGCTAAAATATCCGATATGACGAAAATCATAATTGCTCAAAGGGTAACATCTGTAATCGACACCGACAAGATAATAATACTTGAGGATGGACGCATACATGCCGTCGGTACACACAAAAAGCTGCTTGAAAGCGATCCAATATATCAGGAAATATATTACTCTCAGATGAAAGGGGAAAAAGAAAATGCCTAACACTGCAAGTCGTAGCAGGCCTAAAAATTTATGGCATACGCTGCGCTCACTGCTTTCATATATGGGACGGCATAAGCTGCTTCTCCTTATAGTCGCACTGCTTGTTACAATAAGCGCGGTGGCTAATCTACTTGGCACTTATATGATACGTCCGGTAGTAAACAATCTTGTTTCAGGTGACATACGCACCCTAATAATTGGTGTGCTTATCACTGCCGCGATATATCTTGCCGGTGTGCTGTCAGCATACGGCTACACACAGACGATGGTAAAAGCGGCGCAGAAAGTGCTTTTTGATATCCGCCGAGATTTGTTCGCTCATATTCAGAAACTGCCGCTGAAGTTTTTTGACAGCAGCCGCCACGGCGACATAATGAGCTATTTTACCAATGACGTCGATACCATAGCCGATGCTTTAAACAACAGCTTTGCTATGGTAATTCAAAGCTTTATCCAGATTGTCGGCACCCTTGTTATACTCTTTATACTCAACTGGCAGCTTTCAATATTTGTCGTTGTGGGATATGCCTGTATGTTTATTTATATAATCTTCAGCGGACGCCGCAGCAAGGCATATTTTTCACGCCAGCAGGCATCTTTAGGCGATTTAGATGCATATATTGAAGAAATGGTGAGTGGGCAAAAGGTAGTAAAAATATTTAATCACGAAAAGGAAAATTTAGAAACATTCAGAAGCAAGAACGACAAGCTCCGCAAGGCCGGCACCGGCGCACAAAGTTATGCGGCAACTATGGTTCCGGCAGTAGTTAGCATATCGTACATAAATTACGCTATTGTGGCGGTTCTGGGCGGAATTATGGCGCTGCGCAATATGACGGACATAGGCAGCCTGGCAAGCTACTTAGTATTTGTACGCCAGGCGGCCATGCCGATAAATCAGTTTACTCAGCAGAGTAATTTTCTTCTTGCGGCACTGGCCGGCGCCGAGCGTGTATTTAATGCGATGATGCTTAAGCCAGAAATAGATGAAGGTAAAATTCGCCTTACAAATGTAAAATATGAAAATGGCGAGATAATTCCCTGCAGTCAGAAGACCGGGCAGTGGGCATGGCAGAAGCCAAATGGCGAACTTATACCTCTTAAAGG
>CAJFJP010000002.1 GCA_904384255.1 Candidatus Timburyella stercoris | reverse complement strand
AACCTCATTCTCTCCAATTCCCACTCCAACTATACCAAGTTCCTCCATATGTGCAGCTATTTTTCCTTTAATTGACAGAAGGTATTCCTTAGAATAAGACGATGTTGCTTCAGAGGAAGACGAGTTTTCATTTCCTGTATTTTCGCCTTTTTCTGCGCAGCCTGCAAGCACAAGCATGGCGGTCAAGGCTATTCCTATCAGCATAAATATCTTTTTCATGAGGTGCACCCCCAATTACTTGATAAACGTATTTTTCGTTATTGGTATGCGTTTTTTCGTTTTTATTTCGCCTGCAAAATTAGTCACTCGGCTTCAGGATAGCTGTAAGCTTTCACAAAAACACAGGCATTCATGGCTTCTTCACCAATTATATCCTCTACTTTGGACATCATCTCATCAGAAGTGTCAAGCATTTCCACCAAAACAGTATTTTCATATCCACCGCTGGAAATTCCAACTATAGTCAACTCATCTATATGTTGGTCAAGCTTGTCATGAATAGATTCCAAATATTCAGCAGAATAAGACGATGTTGCTTCAGAAGAATATGCTGTCTCAGAGGAAGACGAGTTTTCATTTCCTGTATTTTCGCCTTTTTCTGCGCAGCCTGCAAGCACAAGCATGGCGGTCAAAGCTATTCCTATCAGCATAAATATCTTTTTCATATATACACCTCCAGAAAATATTATTGAGCATATGCCTGAACATTGTGCGTTGATGTTATTCCTTCAATTAAGTCTTCCATATCTGTAAAGCATGAATAGCTACCTCCATACATGCTGTTATAGCCACTTCCTGAATGTATTCCTATCACAGTACGATATCTGCCGTCGGCCAGATAAACAGTTACCGGTCCGCCGCTGTCACCTTCAGCAGAGCTATAAGTAGCACGTATTAAATTGAAAGCCGACCCTTCTCCTGTATAAGTCGCTGTATGCTTTGAATACCTAATAAATCCTCCGGTTTTTCCTGTCGTCTGACCAAATTTTTCTACATAGGTGCCCACAGGGAAGCCCCAGCTTAAGCCTTGGCTGAATACATACGGCCCGTTTTCATACATTCCCCAATAATATGATTTTCTTAAATCAGAGGCATCAACAATTTTATTGGTTATAGTATACTGTGTGCTTGTTCTTTCTATGAAGGAAAAATCACCATATATACCCATATGTTTAATTGCAACTCTGCCTATCGGACTGTTGCATCCAGTGGCATAAATAAAATCTCCAACTTCCAAATAATGGCCGCACATCAGCCAGCCGGGCCGGCCGTCTACTGTTACTCCTACACCGAGCGTGTAACCTCCAAAGACATTATGTACGCTTGATGCATTAGTTACTGAATAATTGGTTTTCGGGCGCTCCGGCACCTCTTCAAAGCTGCAGGCGGAGATGCCGCTTTGGCCTATAAGTTCTTCTATTTCAGCTATTATCTCGTCAGAGACGTCAAGCATGTCTACGTCAACCCTGTTGTCTATTTCATCAACTCCAATGCCCACTATGTCTAATTGCTCCATATAATCTTCAAGGGTTGTTTGAATAGAATCCAAATATTCCTTAGAATATGCCGCCGGTTTAATAATAATCTGCTGTATTTCTGCCCTCTGCAGTGTTTCTTTGTCATACTCAAATTTATTGTCCGCTTTTGCAAGTTCCGCCACGCTATTAACCTCAGCTGCGGATGCTTTTGAATACAGCTCATCTGCACTTAATGCGGTGGCTGAGGCTTGCTTTATTGAGCTTTTTACGGAATTTACCGCAGCCTGAACTTCGGCATTATCCACAACAAGCACGTTAAGCACGCCGTTTTCGTCAATATACATACCACCGTAATCCGAGTCGTCGGTAAGATCAAGCAGTCCTCTGTACTGCACTATGCTGGCCGACTGATTTTGAATAAATGCTTTACTTGGTCCGTCGTTTCCTGATTTGTCGTTTGCGCTTACAGAAACAGAGAACAGCAAAACGCATGCGACAAGCAGATACGCAATTTTAAACAACAGCCACTTACTTTTTTTCATTTTTACTTCCCTCGCTTTTTAATAATATATGGTATAAATACATTTTACCATTTTCATTGTATAACAGTTTTTCAAAAAAGTCAATATTTTTAATAATATATATTGAATTTTTTCAAAAATTAATATATATTATTACATAATAATATGTCTAAAAATAAAAAATGGAGGAAGTTAAAATGTATGTTTCAAAAATTTTTAGAATGGCTGTATGTTATATTTTTTCTTTAATATACATATTTATTATATGCTCGGCGACAGTTTTTGAGCCTGAAAAGACAATAAAAAAGGGCGTAATATACAAAAAAGGCGCGGTTGAAGATGAAAACGGCAAAAGCAACGTAAATATACTGGAAATTTCTCCGGATGCAAAAAATCTCAAAATCTCTCCCACTCTGCCTAATGGGTATGTTATCGGCTCGCAGTTTTTAAAGGATCAGGCGCTGGCAGCGAATAAGGACGGGCTTACGGCAATTGCGGGAATAAACTGCGATATGTTCGTGATGGACGACAAAATGATGGTTTCGCTCGGTACGCCCATAAACGCCACTATAATAGACGGCGTTCTTTACAACTCGTCCCATTATGCCTATGAAGCAAAAAATCTTCCCGTTTTTGGAGTAGATGACAGCGGCAGTCCGTTTTTGGGACACATATATATTACATGTGATATTAAAATAACAGATAAGTACGGCAAGGTTCATTCAGAAAAATCTTCTGTGCTTAATCATAATTACGGCGGATTTGCCGATCTTGCAATATTTACACGCAAAATAAACGACGAACACCGGCTCGAATTCTTAGATTATGAGGATAATGCTCTTCAAGGCGTAAAAAAGGATAAGTGCAATCTTTATATTGTGTCAGGCGTTAATGACGCAGACAACATAAGAGCCGGCGTTTCATATAACGGGAAAATAGAAGCAGTACTGCACAGCGAGCTGGAGGCGGAAATACCGGAGGGATGTATTGTCATAGCCGATATTTTTCATCTGATTTCTTATGCCGGCGAGGGGATGGCTGTAGAATTTACTTTTAGCGTAGATGAAATAGACAAAAAAGAAAATATAATTTGTAACAGGAATAATTTGGTTCAGTGTGTAGGAGCTTATAACTGGATTGTAAAGAACGGCATAGTTCAGACAGAGGAAAGCTTTGAAGAACAGGGCTTTCCTCCTATAGATTACATTATAAATACAAAAACAGCCAAAACCGGTATTGGCATAAAAGAGGACGGCACTATAATTGCAGCTACTGTAGATGAAGCATTCTCGAGTGTAGGAATGACTATGGAGGAATGGGGAAACTTTTTTGCGTCTCAAGGCGCTGTAAATGCCGTAAACTTTGACGGCGGCGGTTCTACTGAAATGATATTAATAAATTCAGAAAACGGACTTGATACAGTAAACTCGCCCACCGGCGGCGGAAGCCGCGAAATAGCGACAGGGTTATTGCTTTTATCGGAGGACGGAAAATTCAATGGGTACGATGAACCGGAAAAGGATATGTTCATTATTATAGCTGCCTCTGTTTTAGGCGTAATGACACTTATTTTGATTATAAATACAACAGTAAAATCAGTTAAAAAGAGGCACAACAAGAATAAATAATTTTATTTTGTTAAGCATTAATATTGAAGTCCTACTCGGCAGTTGTAAATAAAAGCCCGGACGTCCCCGGGCTTTTTTATTATTTAAAATTACACCTTTTTGGTGGAATAATATCGCTAAAAATAATAAATATATGCTTTTATACTTCCTATATAAATTGCTGAGCTGGTGTATTCTCATTTTCTCCAATTAAAGCAAATAATTTTGCATAGTAAAAGTCACATATATATTGTATGTTGCATGATGTAAATTTATATCTTAATGTAAAGGCGACCTGTTTTAAAGCATCTTTTCAGTATTATGTCAAAAAAATGATTGTATAAAGCATATTGTAATGTATGGCAAATTAGGTAGCCGTAATTTCTATTATGCTTGTCACTAAATATTTTTCACTTGGACTTATTATATATTTATAAATATCGTCGTTTTGCAATCGGCATATTTCATGATGAAAGACCATAGTCTCGGCATTTAATATGTAAAAATCTGTCGTGCTGCAGGCCTTAAGCATTTGCAGCACGGCAAAATATATATTTTAATATTATATTATGTATTAAAATGTTCATTAAGAGAGCATAATATTTTAAAGCACTGCGGTCGGCAGAACGCTGCAGGAAAGTTGATCAAATATAAAATATTTGTTCGGTAAAACTTGTACGTAAAATTTCCTATCAATTTGTAAAATCCTCCTTAAAATTCGCAAAGAGCTATTGACTTATTATTACCTGTAATTTATACTATGTACTTGTAGTGGAGTCGGTCAAAGAGAAGCTTTTCTGTTTATTTTCGGGATTTATCAGCTGCGCTGCTAATTACTGTTTTAATATAAGGAGCCGGACTTTAATATTGAAGTCCTGTTCGGCAGTTGTAAATAAAGTCCCGGACGGCTCCGGGCTTTTTTATTATTTAAAATTACACCTTTTCGGCGGAATAATATCGCTGAAAACAATAAATATGTGCTGTTTATACTTCCTGTATAAATTGCTGAGGTGGTGTATTCTCATTTAATAATTTGCGTTATATTGATTTTATATTGATTTTAACAGGTGAAAGGAAAAATGGAGAACAATAACAAGGTAGAAACTGACAAACAGGATATTAAACAGAAAATACTTCGTGCAAATTCTGTGGAGGCATGCAGGCTTTTGGAATCCGACATGCGCGGCCTTTCCCAGAAAGAAGCTGAAAGGCGATTAGAAAAGTATGGCAAAAATGAGTTGGCTCAGAAAAAGCAGACAAGTATGTTCAGAAAGCTGCTTGCCAACTTTACAAGTCTTATGGCGCTGCTGTTATGGGCAGGCGGCATTATGGCATTTATTTCCGGTGCGCCAGAGCTTGGAATTTCCATTTTCTGTGTTAATTTAATTAATGGATTATTTTCTTTTTTTCAAGAATTTAAAGCAGAAAAAGCAACTAATGCTCTTCAGAAAATGCTTCCGTCTTATGCCCGCGTTATCCGTGACGGAAATGAGATGAAAATACTTGCTTCAGAGATTGTTCCGGGCGATATTATGCTTTTGGAAGAGGGCGATCGGATATGCGCTGACGCCCGTATTCTTACAAGCAACGATTTTCGCGCTGATCAATCTACGCTGACGGGCGAAAGTAATCCCATCCGCAAAAGCGGAGATGCTATGCAGCAGGAATGCAGTTATTTAGAAGCGGAAAATATGGTGTTTTCCGGTACGTCCGCCGCGGCTGGCACCTGTCGTACGCTTGTAGTTGCAACAGGAATGGAAAGTGAATTTGGAAAAATTGCAGACCTTACACAGAATACTGAAAAAAGTCTTTCACCGCTGCAGAAAGAGCTTAATATTCTGACAAAACAAATTGCCGCCATTGCTTTTGGTATTGGACTTGTCTTTCTGCTGGTAGCTGTGCTGTTTGTCAAGGATCCATGGGCGGAGGCTTTCTTGTTTGCTTTGGGAATGGTCGTCGCTTTTATTCCGGAGGGACTGTTGCCGGCGGTTACGCTTTCGCTTGCTTTAGCCGTACAGAAAATGGCTAAAGAAAACGCGCTTGTTAAAAAATTGTCCGCCGTCGAAACTTTGGGATGCACTAATGTTATATGTTCCGATAAGACAGGAACGCTTACTCAAAACGAGATGACGGTTAATCATTTATGGATGATGCATACCGAAATGATTGTAAGTGGTGAGGGGTACGCTCCTCACGGCGAAATTAAAGACGGCGACACTGTTGTAACAGCTCAAAAGAGCAATGCATTAGGCCTTTTATTAAACGGCGCGGCGCTTTGCTCAAATGCAAAGCTTATTCCGCCGGAAGAAGGCAAAGACAGATATACGGTACTCGGCGATCCGACCGAGGCGTGCCTTGGAGTTGCTGCTCAGAAAGCCGGCATCGATATTGAGCGCATGAATCAAAATTTCCCGCGGATTATGGAACTTCCTTTTGATTCACGGCGAAAACGTATGACTACTATTCATCAAATGCGCGAGCGGTTTGAGGGAAGCAGCCGAATTGCATTTGTAAAAGGCGCTCCTAATGAAATTATTGAGTTATGCAGCCGCTGTTATGAGGTATCTGCCTCGCGTCCGCTGCGGCAAGAGGACAAGGAGAGGATTATGGCTGCCAATGACAAATACGCTCGAGAGGGTCTGCGCGTTTTAGCGGTAGCCTATCGTCCGCTGAAAAAGGATGACGAAACACTCCCGGATTCTATACGCGAATATAACACAGAAAATATAGAAAGAGATTTAACCTTTCTTGGACTTGTCGCCATGCAGGATCCGCCGCGTGCAGAGGTAAAGGATGCCGTAAGTCTGTGCCGCAGTGCTGGAATTAAGATTATTATGATAACCGGTGACTATGGCCTTACAGCTGAAAGCATTGCACGTAAAATAGGAATTATTCAAAGCGACGATGCAATGGTAATATCCGGCAGTGAACTGGCAGAAATGGATGATGAAGCCTTAAAGCAGGCTCTTGAAGGAGAAGTCGTTTTTGCACGTATGGCGCCTGAACAGAAATATCGAATTGTATGCGCACTGCAGGAAATGGGGAATATTGTTGCTGTAACAGGTGATGGCGTTAACGACTCTCCTGCCCTTAAAAAGGCCGATATTGGCATTGCTATGGGTATTACCGGCACAGATGTGGCAAAAGAAGCTGCTGATATGATTCTTAGCGACGATAATTTTGCCACTATTGTCCGTGCTATTGAAGAAGGCCGCACAGTATATAATAATATACGCAAGTTTTTGCGGTATATTTTTGACAGCAATACGCCGGAAGCAGCGGCTCCGGTTGTTTATCTGCTTTCAGGAGGTTTAATACCTGTGCCGCTGACCGTTATTCAAATTTTGACTATCGATATCGGTACAGATATGGTGCCGGCCTTGGGACTGGGCGCCGAGGCTGCCGAAGCCAGTGTAATGCAAAAGCCACCCAGATCTAAAAAGGAACGGCTGTTAAACCGCAATGTAATGATTGTCGGATTTATATGGTATGGTCTGCTTGGAACATTATTCGCATTAGGCGGATATTTCCTTGCTAACTTCCTTAATGGCTGGCCGAGCGTTCCGATAGCGGCTGAAGGTACTACCGCTTATGCTAGGGCTACAACAATGATGCTTGCCGGCGTCGTGTTCTCACAGATTGGTATGGTCATGAACAACCGCACCGACTATGAATCTGTGTTTAAGAGAAGGCTTTTCAGCAACCGTTATATTAATGCTGGATTAATAATTGAAATTCTATTATTAATTGCTATTATATATCTTCCATTCCTGCATGGAATATTTAACACTGCGCCGATTGGTGTTATTGAGTGGATATATTTAATATGTATTCCGTTTATTGTCTTTGGGCTTGAAGAAGGAAGAAAAAAGATTATGCGTAAAATCAGAGCGAAAAGGGGCGAAGATGAATGAAAGTAGTAGTTATAGGATGTGGTAAATTCGGGGTTATGGTATCGGAGCAGCTTGTCCGAAAAAACCACGATGTAGCGATTATAGACAATAATCCGGAAGCTTTTCTTGCACTTAGCGAGGAGTTTACCGGGCGTACGGTGTGCGGCATAGGCTATGATATAGAAGTTCTTGAGCAGGCCGGAATTGCCACTGCTGATGTGCTGATAAGCTGTGCCAGCAGTGACTCGCTTAATGCAGTGGTTGCAAATATTGCCAAAAATATATTCCATGTGCCGACAGTTATAGCGCGTATGTACGATCCTATAAGAGCGAGAATGTTTGAGTCAATGGGCATTTATACTGTGTCTATTACTCGGCTTGGCGTGGAAAATATTATGGAATGCCTTGAGGGACACAGAAGCTGGCGCATTATCCGCAAGCTTGGCAACGAAGATGTACAGTTTTTAAAGGTTCGTGTGCCTAATGCATTGGTTGGCACAAAGCTTTCGGATTTGACGATAGAGGGTAAAATGAATTTAATCGCACTTGAAAGGCATGGCCATTCCATGCTGCCTGAAGCGGACATGTGCTGTGATTACAATGACATGCTGTATCTTGCTGTGCGTAGAGACTATCTGGTGCAAGCCAGAGAAATGCTGCAGCTGTAGGCGGAAAGGAGATTGGCAATGAAAATAATTATTGTTGGCGGCGGCCAGGTGGGCGCATATATTGCAAGCTTGCTCATTGAAAACGGAAACAATGTAACGGTTATTGAAAACAAGGAAAGGGCTATTCAGTCAATGAAAAAGAACGGCCTTCCCGATGACGCTATAATGGTAGGCGACGGAACGGATGCTCTGGTACTGGAAAAGGCCGGCGTCATGAACTGCAGCGCTCTTGTGTGTGCAACTGGCCTTGACGAGGTGAACCTGACTACGGCAATGATGGCAAAATTTGAATATGACGTGCCAAAAGTCGTTGCACGTGTAAATAATCCAAGAAATGCGCGTCTATTTAATGCCGGCATGGGTGTGGATGTTAAAATGAATCAGGCGGACATTATAGGCCACATGATTGCCGATGAAATGAATTATCATTCTATTATGACGCTTATGAAGCTGTCTAAGGGAGAATATTCCATCGTCCGCGTATATGTCGACTATCGTTCTCCTAATGTGGACAAAACTATTGCGGAGATTAATCTGCCGGCACAAACGGTGCTTATTGCAATTTATGAGGATGACACTCTTATTATCCCTCACGGCGAAACGGTGATAAGGGCAGGTCAGCATATTCTCGCTTTTGCCGATGAGACCTCTATGCAGGAGCTTAACCGGATTTTTGGCTCTGATATAGCGTAAATTATTTTATATTTGTTGTAAGCTTATCTGCTTAAGGAAATTTTTAACATGTGTTAATTATAAAGCTCAGTCCAAAATCGTTGAATAATTAGTCCTTAATGTGCATGTGCATATAACGGCAAGCAAATGTGGATAGGCAGATTTAATAAAAAGTAATTATCGGTTGACAGGTGCTTATTTTCTTATTTTGGCCGGTGGTATATCTCTTTTTGAGTGTGCCGCCGGTTTTATCTTTTAACAAATTCGATTAGGATAATTTTGTTATTTCTCTATAGGTAGTTGCAATTCGCAACATGTTATACATACCCGCTAAAAATTTATGCTTCACAAAAGAGTAAAATTTTGTTAAAATATTATCAGTTTGATTTTAAGGAGCTTATTATGAATAAAACAGCTATATGTACCGACAGCAACAGCGGAATTACTCAGTCAGAGGCTAAAGAACTTGGCATATTTGTGTTGCCTATGCCCTTTGTCTTAAATGGGAAAGCATGCTTTGAAGACATTAATCTTACTCAGGCCGAGTTTTACGATGCTCTTGCAAAGGGAGCAGAAATTTCCACATCGCAGCCGGCTGTCGGAAATGTTACCGACTTATGGGGACGTATTCTGGAAAGTTATGATGAAATTGTTCATATACCTATGTCAAGTGGTTTGAGCGCTTCATGTCATACGGCTTCTATGCTTGCCGAAGATTTTGGCGGAAAAGTAGAAGTAGTAAATAATCAGAGAATATCCGTTACGCAGCGGCAGTCGGTGCTCGACGCCTTAGAAATGGCAAACAACGGCATAAGCGCCGCTGAAATTAAAGCACGTCTTGAGGCGGCAAAATTTGAATCGAGCATTTATATTATGGTGGATACGCTTAAATATCTTAAAAAAGGCGGAAGAGTTACTCCAGCGGCGGCAGCTATCGGCACTGTGCTGCAGATTAAGCCGGTGCTGCAAATTCAGGGTGAAAAGCTTGATGCTTTTGCAAAAGCTCGCGGAGTTAAGCAGGCTAAAAAAATCCTCATAGATGCTATGAGAGCAGATTTTGAGGGCAGATTTGCCGACTGCGCTACCCCGGATAAAATGCATCTTGAAATGGCTTACACATATAATACCGAGGCGGCACTTGAATTTAAAGCAGAGGTTGAACAGGCCTTTCCGGGATTTGACATACATATGGATCCGCTTTCGCTCAGCGTTTCCTGTCATATTGGACCCGGCGCCCTGGCTGTTGCCTGCTCTAAGAAAATTAATACAAAATAGCTGCGGCCGCACGGTCTGAGATATATAAATAACTTTATTGATAACATGCTCTCACAATTTGAGTAAATAGAAAAATTGCTTTCGCGGCTATATGCGACTTTATTAGATTTCTATTTCCCTTTTAATGACCTGACTATTTTTTTTAACTATAATTGAATGTATGATATATTTACATAATCATGCGGATATTATATTTATAAAAAAGCCTTGTGATTAGTTTATCACAGCGGATTTATATGTCCAGTCGGCATGGTGTGAGACAGCCGTATTAATTTATACGCTTTTCAGAATTTTTTTATTTAATAAAAGTATTTTTCTCTCATCTTAATTAAACTTTATTTCATGCACTTTTTAAAAAACTCTATTAAAAAACTTTCCTTCTTTTCTATTATCCGAAAAAATCAGGTTTATATATCTCTTATGTAAATCCAAAGATTATTTATGTATTGCAATTTGCACTATCGGGTAATATACTAATAACTAAGATATTCAAATGAAAGGATGAAAACTTATGACAGTTACTAAAGATACATTAATAGGTGAAATTCTCGACGCTGATATGACCACTGCTGAATACTTTCTTGAGATGGGCATGCACTGCCTTGGCTGCCCTGCATCAAGAGGCGAGAGCATTGAACAGGCTTGTGAGGTACACGGCGTTGATGTTAATGAGCTTATAGAAAAGCTCAATTCACATATGAATGCATAGTTCATGCAAAGCTTAAGCAGTAGGCTGCTGATGGCAGCTCAGTTTTGCAGAGACGGCGCCGCTATTGCCGATATAGGCACTGACCACGCTTATCTGCCGATATATTTGGTGCAGACAGGCAGGGCCGTCAGAGCAATAGCATCTGATATAGCGACGGGGCCGCTGAATTCTGCTAAAAAAAATATTGATGCAGCGGGGCTTGCAGGTCTTATCGAATTAAGACTTGGCGACGGCCTTACAACTATAGGCGCCCAGGACGCAGATGATATTTTTATCTGTGGAATGGGCGGTCTTGTTATGTCTGAAATGATTGACTCGGCTGCATGGCTTAAGCATGGTGACAAGCGGCTCATTTTGCAACCTATGACTAAAGCGTATGAGCTTAGAAAATTTTTATTTTCAAACGGATTTGATATTATAGCTGAAAAGGCAGTGCGCGACGCACGGAAAATATATACAGTTATGTGCGCTGAATATGTCGGCGGTGTGGATTATGAAGATTTACTCTGCTATACCGGCCGGCTTGCTCCAAGCACTGATCTATTTGCCCGCAATTATCTTATAAAGGTATGTTTGGATCTTGATAACAGGATAAATGGCGCTAAGGCTACTGGAGATTATGCTGTTGTATCATACTTATCATATATAAAGGCAAAAATTGAAGAAATTGCCGATATCAAATGAACTGTAATTATATTTTTAAGCTTGTACTGCGCAAATTAGGTGTTTTAAAATAACATCTTTTATTTTGATTTGTCACCGCATTCATAAATGCAGGACTTATTTTCTTATTTGTTTTAGGGAGGCGGCAATATGTGTACCGTCGGAGATATTTATAATTATATCGATAAATTTGCTCCATTTAAAAGCTGCGCAGAGTGGGACAATGTCGGGCTGCTTGTCGGGGATAGGTCTAAGACTGTGAAAAGGGCCGCTATAGCTCTTGATATTACTCCTCACAATGTTATGCAGGCTGCTGAGTCTGGCTGTAATCTGATTATAAGCCATCACCCGGTTATATTTCATCCAATTAAGTCTTTAAACTCTTATAGCGCACCCTACCTGCTTGCTAAGCATGGCATAAGCGCAATTTGTGCGCATACTAACCTTGATGCTGCGGCAGGCGGTGTAAACGATGTTTTGGCAAATATTATTGGATTAAGAGATGTAAGGCCGATATATTCTAAAGAAAACGAAAGCTTGGCCTTTGGAAGGCTTGGCGTGCTTATGCAAAGTATTAAAGCAAAGGATTTAGCACAGACTGTAAAAGAGCGCCTTGATGCGCCGCGTGTGGATTTTACCTGCGGTGATAGAGAAATTAAAACCGTTGCCGTATCCTCTGGAAGCGGTGCGGATTTATATATTGACTTTTGCATTGAGAATAATATAGACGCGTTTGTGACATCTGAGATTAAGCACCACCAGTATTTGGAGGCGGTGCAGGCGGGATTATGCATTATTGACGCCGGACATTTCTGCACCGAAAGAATTATCTGCAAGCCTCTTGCTGATATGTTAAACGCTGAATTTGACGCCGCAGAATTTATTGTTTTGGACGAAACTGCACCCTATCAAAGCCTTTAGGTTTACATATCCAGTCTAATTCTGCTTTTTTGCAGATTTTATCGCATAATACGCTTAAATATGAGTCAGTGCACACAAAAAGTATATCCGCACTATTTGCTGTATTTATATCTCAAAATTTAATTATAGCATGGGCGCTGTGAAAGCGACAGATATATTTCTGCCGCTGACAGCACGGCAAAGCTTATGCTCGCAAAACATACAACGGCAGATGAGACGCTTGCGCAGCCAAATGAAATTGAAAATTTATCTTTATGAGTTTACAAACTTAGTTGAAGGCATGCGGGAGTATGCATCTGACCGGTGCATTACTGCAAAAATATTCTTTGCCTTTTTATCCTACAAGCCCAAAAACATTTATCACGCAGTACAAATTAATGGATATTGAGCGGCAAAGTCTTTTTCTCTGCATCTTAACACTCATAAAAGGAACGGTTAAATTTGCCGTTTACACGTTTACATTCACATTTACATTACAGTATTGCTTGTTTCACAGGCTGTATGTTATATAATCCTGCCGCTGATGTAGAATAGAGATAGTGGCAAAAATATTTAAATTTAACTTTACTATTTATGAAAGGATATGCTTAAAATGGCATTTGACGGCACAATACTGCACCTTGTAGCACAATCGCTCAGGGCGTATATTGGTGCAAGAGTGCAGAAAATTTATCAGCCGATGAAAGATACCGTTATAATATCGCTTAAGTCAAAGGATGCTTCAGGCAGGCTGATTATATCTGCATCAGCCGGGCTGCAGCGGATACATATTACAAATAGCAGTGTGGAAAATCCGGCTTCGCCGCCTATGTTCTGTATGCTGCTGAGAAAGCACCTTTCTGGCGCTATGCTTACTGATATTTATCAGCTTGGCATGGACAGGGTGATATTTTTAAAATTTGATTCAGTAACTGAAATGGGCGACCATGCCGACATTATTGTTGTTTTTGAAATGCTCGGCAGGCAGTCTAATATACTGCTGTGCAGAGCGGAGGATGATAAGCTTAAAATACTCGACTGTCTGCGCAGAACGGACGCTGCATCAAAAAGAGTATTGCTGCCCGGCGTCTTTTATGATCCGCCTGAAAGCAGCGGCAGAATAAATATTTTACAGCTTTCTGCCGAAGAGACGGCGGAAAAAATTGTTTCATCTGCCCGGCCGGCCGAAAGCGCACTGCGCGACGTCGCCGATGGATTTTCTCCTATTGTCGCCAGGGAATTCGCCTTTAGGTGCGAAGATAGTATTACAAACTTTTCCTCTGTAAAAGCAGCGATTGAACGGCTTAAGTACTGTATTGAGTCGGGCGGGAAGCCGGTCATGCTATATGATGAAAACGGTATTCCTTTCGATTTTACTTTTTTTATTCCCAAGCAATATGGAGACGGCGTTAAATATAAAACTTTTGACAGCTATAACAGTCTGCTTGATGAATATTTTACCGAACGCGATGTAAAGCAAAAGCAAAGGGAGCTTTCCTCTAAGCTTATAAAGCATGTGACAAATCTTGTGCAAAGGGCTGAAAGGAAGCTTCGTGCAAGAGAAGCTGATCTTATAAAGAGCAAGGAGCGCGAACATCTCAGAATTTACGGCGAGCTTATATGTGCAGGTATGCACAATATACATCCCGGCGCTACTTTTTTTGATACAGAGGACTATTACAACAATATGAGGCCTATACGAATTCCGCTTGACCCGGCGCTGTCAGCAGCTAGTAATGCGCAGAAATATTTTAAGGAATATAAAAAAGCGGCTTCGGCCGAAAAAATGCTCTCTACCCTTATTGAGCAAAGTAAAGATGAATGCAGATATCTCAATTCTGTGCTTTATTCCCTTTCACGCTCAGAAAGCTCTAACGAGATTGACAGTATATATTCTGAGCTTGTTGAAGAGGGTTATATAAAGCGCAAATCCAATTCAAAGTCCAAGCCGCAGGCGCTAAAGCCTCTCTCATTTATATCTTCTGACGGATTTAAAATTATGGTTGGCAGGAACAACCGTCAAAACGATGCCTTGACTCTCAAAACCGCTGACAAAAATGATACATGGCTTCACGTTAAAGATGCACCGGGTTCTCATGTAATTATTGAGACGGGAGGCGCTGATGTGCCTGACAGGACTATAATAGAGGCGGCTGTAATTGCCTGCACTTATTCATCTGCTGCTATGTCCGCCAATGTTCCTGTCGATTATACTCAGGTGAAAAACGTAAAAAAGCCGGCAGGCGCTAAGCCGGGGATGGTGATTTATAAAACCAACCGCACAGTATATGCTACGCCTTCTAAGGATTTATGCAATCGGCTGCTGGTGAAATGAGCTGATTTTATAAAATTGAACCGTTACACCATCTTTAACACTGTTAATTCGGTAATTTGCGTGGCTTTACATCTCTGATAACGTGACAGATGTTCATTTACTCGCTTAAGCAATAATAAATTGACTCGGTTTTTATCCCGCCCGCGCATCGGGCGGTTTTTTGTATGGAACGGCTCTAAACGTCGTTTCCCACTACCCATTTAAGCTGAATAAAAAAGCAAGCTGCTCTATGAAAAAGCAGCCTGCTTATATAAAACATTTCTATTTATAGCCGTTTGGATTGTTCTTCACCCAGCGCCATACATCCTCACACATTTTTTTGAGGTCTCGCTCAGTTTCAAAGCCCAGCACCTTTTTAGCCTTTTCCGGCGATGAATATACATCCGCCAAATCACCCATGCGCCGCGGAAGTATTTTATAAGGAACCTTTACTCCTGTAGCTTCTTCAAAGGTATTTATAAGCTCAAACACGCTGTAGCCCTTACCGGTACCCAAATTTATCGCGTTTACACCTCTGTGATTCCTTACATAATCTATCGCTTTTACATGTCCTATCGCCAAGTCTACTACGTGTATATAGTCTCGTATGCATGTGCCGTCCGGAGTGTCGTAATCGTCGCCATATACTGTAAGCTCTGTCTGTCCGCCGTCCAGCGGCTTGCCGCTCGCTATTCTCGTTATGCGCGGCATAAGATTGTTCGGTATGCCGTTCGGATCCTCGCCTATGCGGCCTGACTCATGTGCGCCTATAGGATTAAAATATCTCAGCATCGCTATGCTCCAATCATTGTCGGAAACATATAAGTCCTTCAGCATCTCTTCTATAAAAAATTTCGTGCGGCCATAGGGATTAGTCACATTACCTGTTGGCATATCTTCCGTCATCGGTGATTTGTTGTCACCATAAACCGTAGCCGAAGAAGAAAATATCAAACGCTTTACATTATATTTTTTCATTATCTCCAGCATAGTAACTGTGCCGCTTATATTGTTGTCGTAATATTCCAGCGGAATAACACAACTTTCACCTACCGCCTTAAGACCGGCAAAATGTATCACTGTATCTATGTCGTTTTCGGTAAATATACGTTCAAGCTTTGCCATGTCGCGGATATCACACTCTTCTTCCTTAAAGCTGCGGCCGGTTATCTCTTTCACCCTTTTTAGAGATTCACTGCAGGAATTAACATAATTGTCCAGAGCAATTATATCCTCACCCCTGTTAAGCAGCTCAACACATGTATGGCTGCCAATATACCCCGCTGCACCTGTTATCAGTATTGACATACAATCACCTTTCATTACCGCTATTCTTTTTTATCTTTTCTACTACACTTTCCATATCATTATACTTCATTTCCATGTCAGCCACAAGCTTAAATTGCGTCCTGCATCTATCTAAATTGTGGTTCGGCCGGTGTATTTTAAAATATGTATCTCCCTCTAAATAATCAGTGAGAAAACGAATGCCGCATTCAAACGTCATTATCATGGCTGCCGTCGGCATAAGTGACATTTCCCCGTTTGTAAGGCTGCCGCCTGATGCCTCTATATATCCTTTGGTAAACGCCTCAAACAAGCCTAAATCAAAGTTTACCTTTGTCAAGTCGGTTTCGTCTTCCGCCCCAGTAGATGCGCTGAAGCGTATGGCATCGCCATAGTCATAAAGAGCCGAGCCTGGCATTACTGTGTCTAAATCTATTACACATATGCATTCCTGCGTCTCCGCATCTACAAGTGTGTTGTTGAGCTTTGTATCGTTATGCGTAACTCTGAGCGGAATTGTGCCGGCTGATAGAGCATCCGTTATCTTAGATGCCAGCTCATTCCTCGCCAGCGCAAAGTCAATTTCATCCTTAACGGATGCGGCGCGCCCCATCTTATCCTCTGCTATTGCCTTTTTAAGCGCTTCCATGCGCTTTGGCGTATTATGAAAATCCGGTATGACTTCTGCCAGCGTTTCTGCCTTATAGTCTGCCAAATCCCTCAAAAATCCTCCAAAAGCGCTGCCGCAGCTTATAAGATCATCATTGGTTCTGGCGCTCTGCAGTGTTATTGTATCCTCTATGAACACATATACACGCCAGCAGCCACCCTCTGCGTCTTTGTAATATGGAGCGCCGTCTTTCGTTTTTATTACCGTCAGCGTTTCGCGGTCAGGATCGCCGCCGCGAGCCGCTATTTTCTCCCTAAGATATGACGTTACACCCAAAATATTATTCATAAGGCCGTCTACATCGCTGAAAATATTACTGTTTATGCGCTGTAAAAGCACCCTATACACAGCTCCCGCCTTGTCTAAATATACCGCATATGTGTCGTTTATATGGCCGCAGCCGTACGCCTCCGCCTTTATAAAATTACCGTCAATTTGAAATTGTGATATTATTGATTTGAAATCACAGTTCATTTTTTATTCTCCCGCTTTGTTATAAAATTCTTTATATAATTTTTCCAAACCTTGCTTTATTCTTCCGCTTATTAAGTCCAGTATAGACTGATTTACTATCAAAATGCCTTAGGATTTACCATTCTTTGTTTCCCATCGCCGCATTTAAAATTTATCTTGTCTGTGCTTAAAATCTATACTGCCATTATAATTTAATTCCAAAGCTTTTTTGGATATTTGCCGGCCGCCGTCATCTCGCGTATGGCTGCCTCAACTACCGGTTTATCCTGACGATATGTAACGCCGAACCATTTGTCATGGGTCTTTAATACCTTTACACTGCATTTGCCCGCTTTGAGCAATGTATCAACTGCTGTCGGAAGATAAAATTCCGCCTTAAGGTTGCCCATATTCTCATCTAAAAATTTAGGGAACATTTCCTTTATTTCCGGTAAAAATTCTTTCGTAAAGCCCCAGCAGTTCATTGATACTATGCTGTCGCTGTCCAGCTCATGCCATGTCTCTTCATCTTCGGTATAACAGATTTTATCATTCCTGTACATTATCTTCGTGCGCTCTACAATATCCTTTAAATACCCATTTTCATCAACTGTACATATGCCGCGCGCAACGTGTCCATTTTCTGTTACCGTATTTTTAAGTATAAAGCCAGCCATGCAGAAGTCCCATATTTCCTTCTTGCTGTTGTCGGTTTGGCTGAGATAATTAGCCAAAGTAGTAAATGTCTCTCTGCCGTAAAAGTCATCAGCATTTATAACGGCAAAAGGACCGTCTATTTTATCTGCCGCACTTATTATTGCATGTCCTGTGCCCCATGGCTTAGTCCGTCCATCCGGCACACTATAGCCAGATGGAAGCCCGTTGAGCTCCTGATATGCATATTCAACGTCTACGTATTTTGCAATCCTGTCGCCTATTACCTCGCGAAAGGCTTTGTCTAAATCCTTAGTTATTATAAATACCAGCTTATTAAACCCGGCCTTTATTGCATCAAATATAGAATAATCTATTATTATTTCGCCGTTTTCTCCCACTGCATCTATCTGCTTAAGGCCGCCGTACCGGCTACCTAAGCCTGCCGCCATTATTACAAGTGTCAAATTTTCCATTGCCAATGCCTCCTGTTGTAAATCAGATTATGTTTTAGCATATTTATATTTAAAGTTATTTGCACAAAAAGTTATTTTATTTGCATGTTTAGTCTGGATTTATACATTGCGCTATGTTATTATTTATTTAAAATTATATAATATGGAGATTTATTATAGTGTACATTAATTTAAAGCCTAAAAAGGCACTGAGCATTACAGAAATAGTCTTTGCAGAAATTTATGATTTTGGTAAAAACTCCACCGCCTTGCAGGAACTGAGCCGTTTTTGGATTTTAGTATATGTAAAGGATGGAGAAGCGAAAGCAAAATTTAACGACAATCTTATAAATGCCAGCAAAGATCAGCTTATTATTGTGCCTCCTGGAAAATTATACAAGATACGTTTTGACTGGCGGCGTGCAGACATCTTTTGTATTGCCTTTTCCTGCGGATGCAAAAGGCTGAACGATGTAGTCGGTCGGCATTATTGCAGCGATGAACAAAAATCTGCTATTTCTTATATATTGAATAATGCGGATACTGTTTTGGGAGGCAGCCTTTCCAGCACCACCAGTGGAGGCACTGACGAATATTCCAGCTTTGATGCCGCTTTTGGTACAGAACAAATTATTAAAGAATGTCTTGAACTGCTTTTAATTGACATTATAAATCATCCATGTCAGACTACTCCAAAAAGTAGGACGAACCATACTCATGCTTTGCCGTCTGAAGAGAAATTATATAAAAATATATGCGATTATTTAATGGAAAACATCGACAGCAATCTTTCAGTCAACGATATATGCAGAAAGTTTTATATAAGCTCTTCCAGCATAAAAAAGCTGTTCAGTTCGCACAGCGGAGGTGGCGTTATTAAGTTTTTCCATAGACTTAAAATCGAAAAGGCTAAGGAGTATATTGCCCACGGAAATATGAATTTTACTGAAATATCAGAAGCTTTAGGTTTTTCATCGCTGCATTATTTTTCACGATATTTTAAAATTATCACCGGCCTGTCTCCAACCGATTATATGGTTTCTTTGTCTAAGCTTTAACTCTGGAGTTGCTGCAGGCTTTCTTTTATGTATACTTTTTCACTGACGCCTTATATTATATTTATATGCTAAAATGCCGTTTTGTTTAATGTTAATTGTATTTAGCTGTTAATTATTCAATATAGTAATAATAAGACTTATATGTCTGCGTTTTAATGACAGCTTAATTATCTGTAATACGATCCGCACATCCGCTGCGTATCCTCTTTCATTACCGGCATTGTTAAAATTTCTGAAAATTTTTTCTAGGCTATTGACATATCAATTTTATGAGTTATAATATAATTAACATATGAATAGTTGTTCATATGTTTCATAAGTAGAGGTGATGAAATGAGTAATAATATTTATAATGAAGCTCAAATTAAAAAAGATGGTTTCCCGCCTATGGAAGTGCTTTACGATTTGGCCGAGCTTTTTAAGATGTTCGGTGATTCTACGCGTATTGGTATACTTTGTGCGCTGCTTAAGGGCGAGATGTGTGTTTATGACTTAGCTGAGTTATTGGGTATGGGGCAATCAGCAGTATCACATCAGCTTAGACTGCTTAGAGCAAGCGGTCTGGTTCGCGCGCGCAAGGACGGCAAAAATGTATATTACGCGCTGGACGACGACCATGTAAGTTCTATTTTCAGTCAGGGCATGGAACACGTTATGGAGGGAAAACACGGAGATATGATTTAAATTTTGCTATAACTTTCTCTTTTATCATTAGCAATTTAATTTGCTATTATAAGGGTACGGCAGTGTTTCCTTGAAATACCGCTAATCTATTTTTTAAGGTGTGTTTTATATGAAAACAGAATATATTTTAGAGGGGCTTGACTGCGCTAACTGCGCAGCTAAAATTTCCGACAAAATTGCAAAGCTTGATGGGTTTAATGAAGTAAATCTTAATTTTGCTACTAAAACCCTTACTGTTAAATCTGAGCTTAGCGAAAATGTTGTTTTCGACAAAGTTGTTAAGACTGTTAATTCTATTGAGGACGGAGTTACTGTTAAAAAAGAGTCAGAAAATGAAACATCTTCGGGCAATGACAAAAGGAAGTTTTTAATTGATGGAATCACCATTTCAGCAGCGGCCGTTATGTGCGCACTTACCTTGATTCCGGGAATTAACGCCATAGCTAAAGCCGTTATAATTGCAGCTGCGCTTATTATATCCGGTTATGATATTATTTGGGCGGCGCTCAAAAACATTGTTAAGTTTAATATAGAGGAAAAGGTTTTGCTTGTTATCGCCGTCACGGCCGCTTTTATTATAGGCGAATATTATGAAGCTGTAATAGTTATGATACTTTTTAAGCTCGGCGAAATGTTTGAAGATATATCTACTAACCGCTCACGCAGAGAAATTGAGGCTCTGGCTGACATTCGCCCTGATAAGGCGGATGTTATAATGCCTGACGGCTCTGTTCAAACACATAATGCCGAAAATGTCGGCATTGGCGATATTATTGCCGTTAAGCCTTATGAGCGCATTCCACTCGACGGTTATATAATTGAAGGCACTACCACGCTGGACTCTTCAGCACTTACCGGCGAGAGTCTGCCCATTGAAGCGTCGGAAAATACCGAAGTAATGAGCGGAATGCTCAACTGCGGCGGATTTATTAAAGTAAAAGTCACAAAATCTTACGGCCAGTCGGCTGCATCACGAATTATAGAGATGGTTAAAGAATCTGCCGCAAACAAGGGCAGAACGGATAAATTTATAACAAGGTTTGCCAAGGTATATACACCGATAGTAGTTATTGCCGCTGCGCTGCTTTGTGTTGTGCCGTCGCTTATCTTCGGCAATTTTGTAAGCTGGCTGCAAAAGGCGCTTGTACTGCTCGTTGCCTCCTGCCCATGTGCGCTCGTTATATCAATACCGCTTGGATTTTTTGCAGCGTCTGGCGCCGCATCCAAAAGCGGAATATTGATTAAGGGCGGAAAGTTTGTTGAAAAATTGGCTAAGGCGAGAGCTGTAGTCTTTGACAAAACCGGAACACTTACAACCGGCAAGTTGTCCGTTGGGAAAGTCAATACGGCCGACGGATTTCTAGAAAGGGACATTCTCAGATATGCCGCTGTCACAGATAAATATTCTTCCCATCCGGCAGCCAAGGCCATTATAAACAAATATACTCATGACTATGGAGATGTTCCGGAGGGCCATGAATATATGGAAACGCCGGGTCACGGTGCCGCTGCTGTTATAGATGGCAAAAAGGTTCTCTGCGGCTCGGCCAAATGGATGCTGAAAAACGGCTGTGATATATCGGATTTACCGCCGGCATCTGTATATGTATCGGCTGACGGCAGAGTTATAGGCTCCATTGAGATATCCGACACCGTTCGGGAAGAAAGCGCACAGACTATAAAAGAGCTTAAAGATTTTGGCATTAGGCATACAGCAATGCTGAGCGGCGACAGCGATAAGGCATGTGCGTCCGTTGCTAAGGAGTGCGCTCTTGATGAATATAGCGCATCGCTGATGCCAGAGCAGAAAGTTGAAAAGCTCACCAAAATTAAAGCGGATTACGGCACTACTATATTTGTCGGAGATGGGATAAACGATGCTCCTGTTTTGGCCGCAGCGGATGCCGGTGCAGCTATGGGACTTGGCAGCGACGCGGCTATTGAGTCTGCCGATATTGTGCTCGTTTCCGACAGCCCGGCTCAGCTGCCCAAGGCGCTTAAAATATGCAAAAGAGCTATGGGTGTTATTAAATTCAACATTGTCTTTGCACTTGCGGTAAAAGCATTAGTTTTTATCCTTGTGCCGTTTGGGCTTGCCAACATGTGGATGGCTGTTGTCGCTGATGTGGGTGTATCCATACTTTCTGTCCTAAATGCTACCAGAATACTGCGCTTCGGAAAATAGTTTTCACAAGCGATATGTTGTATGATATGTATAAAAAATCTGTCAATATTATTTTAACTCCTGATATAAAAATGCGGTATAGCTAAAGCCTATTTGTTTATGCAGATTTCCAGAGAAACAAAATTATTTTTGAATGCATTGGACAATTTTGCCTGCACAATGACATCATGATTTATATATAGGCTTTTTATTGGGAGTTATGGTAAGGCTGATAGCAATTTTTGTTGAAAATATTTATAAAACGAACAACCTGCTGAAAAGCAGGTTGTTTTTTACGATTAAGATATGAAAGAGTGAGCTTCGTGTCATTTAATTATGAGCAAGGTGAGAGTGAAGTTGTGAAAAGATATCATTCCCAGCAACAAATTCTATATACACACATCGGCAGCAGCACAGCAAAATATAATCCGTCTCGTACAATATGGTAGTTTAAAAGTAGATTTTTAAGTTTATTTTTATATAGACTAAACCAGGCAAGCTAAAGCAGAAATCCACCAATGGTCGGTTGATATTTCTATTATAATATGTAAATATAAAAAAGAGTAAAGCATCATAACCATACAGCAGTATTTTTTATCATCAATTAGGTACAAATGCCTGCCATCCCGCAGCCAATTATGCAATTCTCTCTATTATATGATTTATCAGTACAAGGAGTCCGTATATTATAGGCTGATGCAGTATATAGATTAAAAGCGAATGCCGTCCAATTATGTGCAGCGGTGGGAAGTGCCGCTTATAGAAAAATTCCGGCAGTTTATCAGATGTAAAATATTTACCCAAAAATGTCCCAGCAAAAAATATAAATATCCATGGCAGAAGCGGAAAATAATCCGACGCATAAAGCCTTGTTTTGCCTATTCCAAACGGCAGCGCAAGAAGCTCTGGCGTATTGCTGTTAAATGTAATACCTACAGAACCAATGCCTATTTCCCCGTCTTGTATATTCAGCAGCAAAACGGTTAGCAATATGCAGGCAGCTATACCGGCTGCCGGATGTATTTTATCGAGCAGTGGACGCAAAACGGCAAATATAAATACCGACGATGCAAGCAGATGCAGTATACCGAAATATATCGGCTCTACAATATTAAATTCTGAAAGAACCAATGTGACAACGGTGACAATGGCCGCAGCCGCGGCAATTATTCCAGATCGCTTAAAATTAGATTTCGAGAGTCGGCAGCATACTCCACATATTGCTATAAATGCACCGGCGAAAAATGGCTGTGCCGGCAAGAAAAAATTATGAAGCGTATAACCTATTTGGAAATTAAAGATATACGCCAAATCGTAAAATGTGTGAAAGAATACCATGCATACTATACACAGGCCCCTTGCCTCATCTAAAAATGTTATTCTGCGCCTTCCTTTAGCATCTGCCGCCAATCCGCTCACACCAACCTTTATTTTGAAAAATCCCTTTTAGCTTATATATTATTTTATCATAGTTACAATCATTTTAAAATTATTACTTTTTTGTAATTTTTATATAATCTTAATTAGTTGAAACCGTTATATTTGTATGATATTATAAGAAAAATATTTGTTTTATAAAAAAAGGGGGGGAATTATTTGTCTGCGGTTCTTAAAATTAATAATCTTTACAAAAGAATTGGGAAAAGGCAAATAATACAGGATCTATCCATCGAAGCAAACGGCGGAGAAGTTTTCGGATTTCTTGGTCCAAACGGCGCCGGCAAAACCACTACTATTAAAATGATTGCTGGACTTTATCGCATAACATCCGGCCATATTGAAATATGCGGATATTCAGTAAAAGACAACTTTGAAAAAGCTATTGTAAATGTCGGCGCTATTATTGAAGAGCCGAGAATGTACAACTACATGACAGGTCTGGATAATCTCAAATATTATGCCAGCATGTACAAAGGCATATCTGAAAGCAAAATAAACGACATGGTGGCGCAGTTCGGCATGCAGGAGCGAATAAAAAGCAAGGTTAAAACTTACTCGCTCGGCATGCGTCAGCGGCTTGGACTTATACAGGCAATGCTGCATGATCCGAAGCTGCTCATTCTCGACGAACCGACAAACGGCCTAGACCCAAAAGGTATACACGAGCTGCGCGAATTTTTAAAATATGCCGCGCACCAATGCGGTGTATGCGTATTTGTGTCCAGCCATCTGCTGTCTGAAATGCAGATGCTATGCGACAGGGTAGGCATAATTGATAATGGCAGGCTAATTAAGGTTATGAGTATATCAGAAATAAACGGGCTTTCTGTCGAAAATTCCGAAGTAGTGATAAATGTAGATCGTCCGGACTTTGCCGCTCAGATACTTGCTCAAAACGGTTGGCAAAATATACGCACAGCACAGGGCGCCATATCTGCCGCGGTAAATCACGAGCAGGTGCCGCAGATAATATCGCTGCTTGCCGGAAACGGAGTTTTGGTTTATGGCGTTTCACAGCAAAGCTCCAACTCGCTTGAGAGCTTTTATATGCAGCTGACGGGAGGTAGTAAAATTGAGTAGATTTTTATACCTTGTCGCCGGTGAAACTAAAAAAATTTGGAAGCAAAAGGCAGCCGTTGTACTGCTTATTATATTTTTAGCTCTCAACGCCATTTTGGCCGCGCTGTTTATTTTTTCCGACGTAGACATGAAAAACGCTATATTAGAGACCTTCGGCAGCGATTTCAGTCTTCAGACTCATGCGCAGAAATATTCTGAAGAAAATGAGCCTGAGCTTTACTATGTATATGATGAATATGGAAATCCGCAATATAATTATCTCGATATGCATTATACTCCCATTGAGGAAAGGATAAACAACTACAAGCAGCAGCTTAACGACCCGGAAATTTCCAATATTGAAAAGAATGTTATAATGATGCAGATTGACTCGCTTGAAAAATCGGCGGCAATAGACAATTACATCTCCGAAAACAATGTGTCGTTTAAAGATGACGTGAGCAGCTCGGCTTACTATTTACAGTTTTCTATGTCGGTTATGTGCACCATTGCCATTATCGGCACGCTTATTATAGGCGCCGGCATTGTTGCGGGAGAATCCTCTGATGGTACAATGAAGCTTCTGCTTACGCGTCCCTTTAAGCGCTGGAAGATACTTACCTCAAAATTTGTCGCTGCTCTGCTTTACGGCCTGTTTATGTATGCATTGGGGTTTGTCTTTTCTTTAGTTATAGGCGGGCTGCTCTTTGGCTTTGACGGTTTTAGTCTGAATATAATAGCCAGCTTCGGAAAAGGCAGCGCTTTCGGCATAGGTATTATACCATATACTCTGCTAAAATTTGCTCTCTCCTTTACGCAGATTATCATACTGCTTTCAATTGTGTTTTTCTTTTCCTGTCTGTTTAGGTCGCGCGCGCTGGCTGTGGGTATTTCCATGCTTATATATTTTGTCGGCTCCGGCATTGTTAAGCTTGTAGCAATACTCGGTATAGATATTTTAAAGTATGTCATATTTTTTAACATGGATTTGTCGCCGTTTTTAACATCGCTGCCGCCTTATCCGGGCATGACCATTTTGCAGTCGGGGATAACCGCAGCTGTACATTTTATCATACTTATGGCGGCCTCTTATGCTCTGTTTATTAAGCGGGACGTCCACTGATAAAGCTGCAGATTAACATTTCTATTTTCAGAGGCAAACCGATAGTCTTTACGGTCCCCCTATTTATTGATTTAAGCAATGGTTAAACAGCAAAACGACGGGAGGGGTATTAATGGGAAGTTTTTTGCATCTCTTAGCCGGTGAAAACAAAAAGATTTGGCGGCAGAAGCCGGCTGTCATAATGCTTATTATACTCCTCGGCGTGTATTTAATATTGTCGCTGGCTCTTATATTCGGTGACGACAAAATGGACAGAAGTCTTGTAAAGCCGATTGGCTCGGATTTTGCCATGCAGGAGCATGAGCTTTTATATAAAAACGGCATGATAATAACCGAGCAGGATGTCAGCGCATATAAAAATTCCTTAGAAAGTTCAAGGCGGTTAGTTGAAAGTTTTGACAAGCAAAGCTCCGACCCCAACGTTAATAATTACAGTGCAAGCGAAAGGTATGACAGCAGAAAATCCTTACAATTCGATGAAAAAGACTATGCTATTAAGAAATATCGATTTGACAATAATATGTTTGCTTATGAGGACACCGATATACATTTTCTCTTCTGCGGTGCGTCGGTGGCGATTTTCAGCACAATAACGACCGTCGGCATGCTCATAATCGGCACTGTTTCGGTTGCCGGCGAAACGTCTGATGAGAGTATAAGGCTTTTGCTCATACGTCCGTTTAAGCGGTGGAAGGTGCTTACGGCAAAGTTTTTGTCCGTCCTGCTTTATGCTTTGTTTATGTATGCATTAGGACTTGCTCTCACTTTTATCCTCGGCGGAGTTTTGTTCGGATTTGACGGCTTTAACAGCGTATTGGTCGCAAGCTTTGGCAGAAACAGCGCTTTTGCCGCCGGCGTGATACCATATACACTGCTGAAAGCGGCGCTTTCCTTTGCGAAAATTGTCATTTTTATCTCTATTGTATTTCTTATTTCCTCTCTGCTTAAGTCGCGGGCCCTCACGGTTGGAATTGTTATGGTAATTTATTTCCTTGCTTCCCCTGCTTTTTCACTTTTGGCCATGCTCGATATAGATTTTACAAAATATCTTATATTCTTTAATTTGGACTTAAACTCTTTCCTCAGCATAGAGGGACCGGCGCATCCCGCGCTGACATTTGTACAGTCGGCTGTTGCTATGGCCGTGCATTTTGTCGCATTTATGGCGATATCATATGCCGTATTTATTAAGCGGGATGTAAAATGACAATTAATCCATATTATTGGCTGGCTAGCCGTTGATGTTTCTATATTGATACTTATTTTATTGGTACTTCTTTCTTTTACCATTGCGGCGCTCGGCATTGATATTGCTAAATATTTGATATTCTTTAATTTATTATCTTTCTTACATTCCTATGCTCCAAGTCAGTTATAACTATGGCAGCGCACTTTGCCGTATTTATTGCGCTGTCTCGCATACTATTATAAAGCGGAATTCTAAAGGAAAGTATAAAATACCGCTACTAATACCGGCGTTGGTGAAGCGGCCCATATGATAAAATGATGTGGTGTTTTAGGCAATATCATTATGTTTCTGAATAATAAAAATTTATAAAGGCAAAAATAATTTTCGGTCTGTTGCATTACTGTGTGCAACAGGCCGCTCTTTTTTACCCATTTATGAAACTACTGCAAAGGAGAATGCCATTGAAAAGACGCAATATCAGTGAAAAAGAAAAGCTCTTCTGTTATATGTACATCATATACGGAAATGCAAAAGAAGCCGCTGTAAGAGCGGGATATAAACGCAATCCTGAGCGCACCGGCGCAAGGCTGCTTTCTGCCAGGTATGTGTGCAAGGAGATTGCAAGGCTTAAGGACACACTCTCTGAAATGGGCGCTACTGCCGGGCTTAACAGGCTGGCCTATGGCTCAGTAAATGATGCCGTTAAACTTTTAAGAGAGGACACTATAAATTCCTCCGATATTGATTCTCTCGATTTATATGCCATATCTGAAATTAAGAAGCCTAAAGAGGGCTGCATTGAAATCAAGTTTTTTGACCGGCTTAAAGCCCTGGAAAAGCTATATCTCATAAATGAAGCAAAGCAGGCAGACGAACACGACTCGTTTTACAGGGCGCTGGAAAACTCCGTCTCCTCACTGCCCAGTTCGGAGGAAACGGCGTGATATGGAAAAGTTTCAGCGATAAGCAGCTGAAAGTGCTTAATTGGTGGTGCCGCAGCAGCCCTCACTACTCTAAAGATGCAATAATCTGCGACGGAGCTGTACGAAGCGGAAAAACCACCTGTATGTCGCTGTCCTTTGTACTTTGGGCATTTTATGCCTTTGACGGCCAATACTTCGCCATTTGCGGCAAAACGATATCCTCGCTTAAAAGAAATCTGATAGCGCCGCTTATTCCTATGCTTAATTCGCTGTCGTTTTCCTGCGAATATAAGGCGTCTAAAAACATCCTTACCGTGCGCAAAAAAGACAGAGTAAATTATTTTTATCTGTTCGGCGGTAAGGACGAATCGTCATCGGCACTTATTCAGGGTATTACCTTAGCCGGCATTCTGCTTGACGAGGTAGTTTTAATGCCGCGCTCGTTTGCAGAGCAGGCTATTGCGCGCTGTTCGGTTTCGGGGTCGCGCTTCTGGTTCAACTGCAATCCTGACAACCCCTCGCACTGGTTTTACAATGAGTGGATTAAAAAGCGCGACGCCAAAAATGCGCTATATGTCCATTTTACCATGGATGATAATCCCTCGCTTACTCCCGCAATAAAAAAACGTTACGAAGCACTTTACAGCGGCGTCTTCTACGACCGGTTTGTAAAGGGACGCTGGACGGTGTCGAGCGGACTTGTTTACCCAATGTTCTCCCATGAAAAGCATATTTTTCACGATGAGCCGCAGTGCGACAAGTTTTACATTTCCTGTGACTATGGTACTGTCAATCCTGCATCTTTCGGGCTGTGGGGAAGGAGCGGAGACACTTGGTACCGGCTGGCGGAATATTACTATGATTCGCGCAGGGAGGGCGAACAAAAAACCGACGAGGAGTATTATGAGGCGCTTAAAGCGCTTGCAGGAAGCAAAAAAATTGAAGCAGTTGTGTGCGATCCCTCCGCCGCCTCCTTTATGACGGTTATAAGGCGGCACGGGCTGTTCAGTGTGCTGTCGGCGGACAACAATGTGATGGACGGCATACGCAAGGTGTCGTCCGCGCTTAAGGCCGGCAAAATTAAGTTCAGCGCCGCCTGCCGCGATACGCTTAGGGAGTTTTCTCTTTACCGCTGGCAAAATGACAGCGTGAAAGACGCCGTGCGCAAGGAAAACGACCACGCCATGGATGATATACGCTATTTTGTCGCTACAGTGGCGGACAGCGAGGAGGATGTATTTTTTGCGGCGGCGCTGAACAGAAATCTATAAACAGGAGGTAAATATGTGGGTTTACTAAAATTTTTGTCCAGAAACGCCGACCCCGCTGAGGCGGCCGCCTGTGACAATGTAGAGTGCTCCGCCGTTCAGACGGCAAGGCCTGTATCCCACCCATTTCACGACTTGAACGGATATATACCGCTGTCGGGACCTGAAAGACGGCTGTATGCGTCTATACGCGAGGCTGTGCCGATAATTGACGCGGCTATTTCCAAAATAGTGCGGCTGGTCGGCGGATTCCAGGTTAAATGCGATGACGATGATACGACGGCCGAGCTAAAGCACTTTCTTGACACGGTACAGGTAGGAAGCACCGGCATAGGAATAAATGCATTTTTGGACACCTATCTTGACCAGCTTATAACCTTCGGCACGGCTGTGGGAGAAATTGTTCCCAGCTGCCGCCGCGACACAATAGGCGCGCTTTACAACGTCCCGCTGCATGATATCGAGATTATTAAAAACGGGCCGCTGCAGGCGACGGTATGCCGCAGAGAGGACGGGCGCGCTGTACCGGTAAAGTATCAGAGCCTTATACTGCTGTCGGCGCTAAATCCAGAGCCCGGCAGCGCTTACGGAACATCGCTTCTCAGAAGTCTGCCATTTGTAAGCGCCATACTGCTCAAGATATTTAACACTATAGGCATGAATTTTGAGCGGTTCGGTAATCTTCGCTATGCCGTTACCTATAAGCCGGAGACGCAGCTCGACAAAGCAGCCGCCAAAAACCGTGCCATGCAGATTGCCCAGGAATGGGCCAGCGCCATGCAGCCAGGCAGTGTCAAGGACTTTATATCCGTCGGAGATGTGCAGATTAGAGTAATCGGTTCCGACAATCAAATACTCGACTCGTCGGTGCCGGTAAAGCACATGATGGAACAGATAGTCGCAAAAACCGGAATTCCGCCGTTTATGCTTGGACTAAGCTGGTCCACTACTGAAAAAATGAGCAGCCAGCAGGCGGATATTTTAACAAGCGAGCTTGAGGCGTACCGCCGGATGCTCAGTCCCATTATCCATAAAATATGTGATATCTGGCTGCGTCTTAACGGACACAGCAGTGAGATATCTATTGAGTGGGACAACATCAATCTTCAGGATGAGGTTGAGATGGCGCGTGCTCAACTGCTCACTATGCAGGCGCGGGAAATTGAAGAAAAAATATCAGAAACGGAGGACCAGACTGAATGAAAGAAGGTTATCTTGATAAGGTTGCTTCAGAGATAACGGACGAGGAGCTTGAACTTATCAACAAGCAGTCCAGAAGGCAGCTTAAAAGAGATGAGGTCTTTGTTTTCTCCATTATTCTCTGCGACAACGAGATAGACAGGGACTTTGAGAGGTTCACCACAGAATCGCTTCACAAGCTTGCCGAGCTTTATATCGGCAAGTCCGGCATATTTGACCATTCGATGAAGGGCAAGGACCAAATGGCCAGAATTTTTGCCTGCGAGGTGGAGCCGGTAACCGGCAAAAAAACAAGTACCGGTGAGGATTATATGCGCCTTAAGGCGAGGGCATATATGCCTAAAACCAGCCGCAATGAGGATTTGCGTACGGAAATTGACGCCGGCATTAAAAAGGAAGTCAGCATCGGATGCTCGGTGGCTAAAACGGTATGCTCAATATGCGGCAACGACATGCGCAGCAACCAATGCAAGCATGTTAAAGGTCGGCAGTATAAATCAAACGGCGCTAAAAAGCTGTGTTATGCCGAGCTTATCAATCCGGCCGACGCCTTTGAATGGTCGTTTGTCGCAGTCCCGGCACAGCCAAAGGCCGGCGTTGTAAAATCATATGGATTAAGCGCTCATGCGAAGGGAGAGGATAATTTGGACATTGCCACTACTGTAAAATCTCTTTCGGCGGTAAACGACAACGGTGTTTTGCTTCACAAATCTGAAGCGGAGGCGCTGGGAGACTATATCAGGAAAATGGAGTATATGGCCGGCATAGGCGAGACATATCTGCACGACCTTAAAGCAGATGTATTGAAGTCATGCTCTATCGCCAAGCCGGAGCTTAAAAAGGACGTTATGGAAAGTGTATGCGACAAGATGTCTATCGATGAGCTGAAGGCCTTTAAATCGGTGTTCAACAGCGATATCGACAAGATGTTCCCGCCGACACCGCAGATAGCGCCATACGGTCCCAAAGCCGAAAAGGAAGACTATAAGGAATTTAAAATATAATTTTAAAGGAGAATATATATGAATTACGAAAATATTAACCTTACTAAAAGCATGTACACAAACTCTGCTAAAAGCTTCTCACAGATACTTGAAGACTTGGACCCGTCGTCAGAATACGCCGGAACAGAGCTTGAGGGAATGGACGCCTATCAGCGCCAGCTTAAGCGTTTTGACATAAAAGTCTGCGGCAAGGATTCCGACATGGTTCAGAAATTTTTTGCAGCTCCTGAGTCAAGCATACTCTTCCCTGAATATGTAAGACGTGCTGTTAAGCAGGGTATGTCAGAAATAGTTAATGTCGAAGATATTGCTGCGGCTGTTACTGTTATACCCGGCATAGATTATCGCAGCATAAGCGCCGATATAAGCACCACTATTTCCACGGAAATAGCCGAGGGCGGCACAATAAGCAGCTCACCCGTAACGACAAAGCCCAATCTTGTCGACCTTAAAAAGTACGGCAGTATGCTGGTGGCTTCTTATGAATCCCTCAAGTTCCAGAGAATAGACATTTTTACCGTTGCGTTAAAGCGCATAGGCGCCAATATCGCATCACAGCAGCTTAACGATGCGGTTTCTATCATAAAGTCCGGCGATAACAGCAATGCTGCCGGCGTTGTAAATGTTGCAACTGCCGATACAGTTACATATGACGATATTCTCAAGGTCTGGGCAGCTTTGCAGCCGTATGAAATGAATACTATTATAGTATCAAAGGATGTTATGCAGCTTTTGCTTGCTATAGACGAGTTTAAAAATCCCCTTACCGGACTTAACTTCCAGGGCACCGGCAAGCTGAGCACTCCGCTCGGAGCAAAGCTCATATGCTCAAGCTCACTGGCGGAAAAGACATTTATCGCACTTGACAAGAAATACTCGCTGGAAATGGTAGTATCTACAGACGTAAGCGTTGAATATGACAAGCTTATAGACTGTCAGACAGAGCGCACTGCCATAACCTCCACTGTCGGTTTCTCAAAGATATTTGCCGACGCCTCCAAGGTTCTTTCGCTCGCTACTGCGTAATTTTGCTCCGCGGCAGGGGTGTTCCCCCTGCCGCTCAATTTAGAAAGGAGGATATCATGCTAGACAGCGATAAGGTATTTGACAATTTTTGTATGTTCAGCGGCCTGTCCGAGACGGACGCCGAAGAATACTCCGGACTTTGCCTGGCGTGTGCCGAGGAAATAGAAGCTCAGTTAATAGACGTGTCATCTGCTGCAGCAAATGAGGACGCATTATGCCGTGCGGCGGCAGCCGTGGCATTTTACAGAATGTCGCTTATCTCGTCAGCTCAGGATACATCTTCATCATTTAAAGCAGGAGACGTTACTGTCACGCGTAGTGCTGGCAATACAATCGGCGCTGCCGAAAGCATAAAGCAGGAATATATGCGCCCTATTATGCACCTTTTATCTGACTCCGAGTTTGTGTTTTCTGCCATTCCTGACTGCGGGAGGGATTTATAATGACCGCTGCCAAACAGGTGGACTATTTTATTAAAAAATACGGAAACCGGATAAAATTAGTGAGCTCAGAAGGCACAATAAGCTGCAGTGCTTTTATACAGCCGTTTCTGTACAAAAACAGACAGTATTTAAGCGGAACATATAAACCCGAAGGCTATGAAAATATAAAGTATTTCGTATATATCGGCTCTGCCGAATATAATCTCGGCGATATGAATGCCGATACATATATTGAAGATGCATCCGGTGATAAATATGTAGTGCGGCGTTCTGAAATGATTTATTTTAAAAACAAGCCCTGCTACTGCTGGGCTATACTCAAACATTCTGTAGGAGTTACAAATGCAAGCTTATCTCAATAATATTATAACGCTTTTAAAATCCGACGCGGTTTTTCAAAACATGGAGGTATTCAGTGAATATCCTCAAAATCAAAAATATTCAAGCTATCCTTGCGTTACCATATCTGCTGTCAAAGCAGAGGTGTCTGACGCTGGGTTGGGTAATGTTGTCTATTCTACAAGCGATTCCTATGTCACTGGCAGCACTGAAATTATAGACATTACCATTAAAATTTATGCTCATGTTGAAACAGGCGGCAGCTATATATCCGACCTTATCGATTCCGCTATAGATATACTTTTGTCAGATACTAACTTGAGCATTGCCTCTATTTCGACAGGATCGGTTCAATATAATTCAACAAGTGAAATTTTGTCGCAGTCTATATCCGCAAGGTGTTTCAACCTTCTGCAGAGCGGAGGTGGCAATAATGCCTGATGCTAAATTTGTACTTGCTAAAGACATATTGGTCAGCATAGATGATGCACCTGTTGGGATGATAGAATCAATAACCGTCGACAGCCATATATCATATCGGCACATAGGCAGTGCATTTGAAGCCTACGATAATATGTGCTTTGATACGGAAGAACATAATATAACGCTTTCTCAGTTAAAGCTCGACAGCAATGCGCCGGACTTCTTCAGTTCGTATAAAGACGCCACCTTTACTATTAAAATCGCTCTGCCAGATTATAATATCGTTTTCAGCGAATGCCGACTTTTAAATGTAAAAGAATCCTGCAGTATCAACAGCCGGTTAATTGACAATATCCAAATCTTATCCTATAAACGTCAGATTACATAGTTAACAGCTTAATTTATTACAGAAAAGAGAATGATATGGACAAACTTAGATTTGCAACATTTACATGGCCAAATAATCCGACTAACATGACTTTAAAATGCACAAAAAATTTAAAGGATTTTTTTGTACCAAATAATGGTACCAATTTGCAAAATTACGGTCAAAGCGCAAGAATATTATCAGGCGAGGGTGAGTTTTTCAGTACAAGCGCATTTGTAAGCTATTTTAAGCTATTCAACTTGTTTAAAGACAATACGCCAAAGGAACTTTATATTCCGGGATTTGTCACTTACTCCGCTTACTTTTCCGAATTTACTCTTTTAGGAGAGCCGGGTCCGGAAAGTATAAAATATTCTTTTACATTTGTTGAAGACATATTTACCGAAATAGAGCACAGCGGTCCCAACAGTGATACTGCAAGCACCTTTAACGGCACTACTATATGGGCTATAAGCAATGCATATAATATACCAGTAGAAACGCTTATCGAGCTTAATCCAAGCATTACTGATGCCGTCTTGCCTCCAAACAAGGAGCTGATTTTAAAGAAATGAAGGTTTCTATAACTGATCTTAACTATTCAAACATTGATATAGCAAATCCTATTAAACTGGTAATGCAAAAGAAAATATATGAGCCATATACATCTGCTGGCGTTGTATTTCCAACAACTCAGAGGATAGACGCGCTTATCTTAAATTTATATGACGATAACAATAACCAGCTTTTTACCGGATATACAGATAAAGTATATACCTATATGGATGACGACGGCAAATATATGGAAGTTACTGCTCGCTCACGCGGTGCGCTGCTCACAGATAATGATGCCATTCCGAGGGAGTTCCCGTACAACACCTTTATAATGGATTATTTCCAAACTTACATTCAAAATAAATATGGTATAAATTATAAAGAAGCTCTAAATGCCTCTACAGTGCTTAAAACAGAAATTTATAAAGGCGACTCTGAATGGGATGCATTAGGCACTATAGTCTGGTTTGCATACGGCTGTGCTCCGGACGTCAATGAGGATGGATTAGTAGTATTTAATCCAAACTTTATAAATACTACCCATACCTTTTCAAACTCCGCCGAGGGCGGAATTAAATTTTCATATTTGTCATACAACGATGATCGCTATAAAAGATACAGCCAAATGTGGGGTATAAGCGAGGTAAGCGGACAATATATGTTAATGGCATCTGATCAGACAGAGACTGCCCAAATGATAAACCGCAGAAAACTTATAAATTTCCCTGATACCAAAGAAGTTGCAAACATGCAGCTTTGCGATTATGAGTTAAAGCAAAATAATGCCGATACTCGCTTTTATACTATACGCGTACCAGGCTATAAAAATTTTCTTACTTGGGAAAAAGCTGCCATTAACGATACTATGTTTGGAAATAACTCTAATTTATTTCTTACAAGCGTAAAGTATGTTATGGATATGAACGGTGAATATACAGAAGTAGAGCTACGGCCGACATCAAGTAAATACTCATCTATGTAGTATATTTTCCTATTGTACGCTTCGGCTTAAAATTAAAAAATCCTATGTTAGTGACGCTTAAGTTAAGCAAAATTGTGCTTAAATATTTAAAGCCGCAGGAATATCCTGCGGCTTTCACTTTTTAACACTTTTTATAAAAAATCATTATATACTATAATACGTTTCTGCGACCGTAAAACAGAACAGATAAATCTTTTTCAAGCAGTAATAATTAATTTTTAATCAGATTTGTGAACCAGATTTAAATTCGTAGGCACAGATCTGGTAAAAATTCAACACTTTTAATAATGCAATATAAGTCACAAATAATTTTACTTCTCACCTGTAAGCATTTTATATTATCCGCCGCACTATTCTGCTTCACAGCACAGTGAAGATATATTTAGTCCGCTGAAGCTAAGGAAAAACGGCTTTAACAGCTTCTTTATTTTTGCAACGCCGCCCTTGTGTGCACTTTCAATATTGAGTGACAATACAGGATCATGCACGCTTAGCCTTAATAAAAACCAATCTTTTTCATCAGCTGAACAATATATTCTCACACCTTCGTAATTATCAGGCGCCATTCTGCATTTCGGATTTTTATCCGCAAAGTCCATAAGCAGCGATATTACCTTTTGACCATAGCTTCTAAAATCGCTGTAAATTATATCAAACCTGTATACCGCCTCTTCAGCCGGTTCCTCCAGCGCTTCTATAAGGTCGTCAAGACTTCTCCCCTCACTGCGCAGCTGCATCATTTTTACTATTATCAGCGTTATAAGATATGCACCGTCGTCTAAAAAATAATTGTTTTTAAAGGCAGCGTGTCCAGATGTTTCAATAGCCAGCGGGCAATTTTCACCGCTTTCGTTCAGCTTTATACCTTCGTTTATTACGTTGCGGTATCCACGGCGATATCTGTGATGCTTTCCCTTAAGAGTATCCTCTATAAATAATTTCAGCCCCGCAGAGGTGGTGCTGTCCGTCACTATTGTACCGCCGGGACACTGCTCTAAGGCTATAGCTGCTGCAAGCGCTACAAGGCGATTGCGGTTTATCGGCATGCCCTTATTGTCAACACAGGCCGCGCGGTCAACATCAGTATCAAAAATCACGCCGAAGTCCGAACCGCTTTAAAGCACTGCTTCTGAAATCGACTCCATCGCCGCTGCGTCTTCAGGATTTGGCACGTGATTGGGAAACATCCCGTCCGGCTCAAGATATCTGCTTCCGCTTATATCTGCGCCCAATTCACGGAGCACCTTTTCAGCAAAAAATCCGCCGGCGCCGTTAGAGGCGTCCACCGCAATTTTAACCCCGCTCAGCGGCTTATCCGCCTCGCTTTTGCCAAGTCCATCACATATCAGCTTCCTAAGGCGCGTCGCATATTTTGACATATAGTCAATCTTTTCTATATTACCGCATTTGTCGGATATCCCTTCAATTTTTTCGGCTAAATGCAGTATATCTTCAATATCATTTTCATTCAGGCCGCCGTTTTTAGTGAAAAATTTCAGCCCGTTCCTATTAAAAGGATGATGACTCGCCGTAATCTGTACAGCTCCGTCACAGTCAAGGTCTATAACAGACATAAACATTGCCGGTGTCGATGCAAGCCCAGTATCATATATTTTGCCTATTCCGCCCATTGCCGATATTGCTGCCGACTTTATACGTTCAGCAGATATACGCGAATCGTGACCTATAGAAATAACCAGCGAGCTTTCCGGCTTGGACGTGTAATTCGACAGCCATTTTACAAATGCTGCTGTTATTTTCTTTATTACATCATCGGTCAGATTTATATGCTCTCCATCTACTCCCTCTGATGCAATTCCTCTTATATCTGTGCCGCTTTTCAGAGAAATCATGCTACCCAGTCCCCTATATTATGCTAATATTTTATATATATACATTATCAGACCAAAATAAAAATCTCAAGTCAATAAAGCAACATGAAATCCCTGTTACATATTTGGTATAATTTCGGCACAAAATTTTATTTTTGCTTTAAGTTACAGTTTATTCTTTTTTTATGTATCTATGCTTAATATGCATATTTAATCTTCGTATTTTTTCAAGATATAATAATTTTATTCTAAACAAGTGAAGCAGAGGTGTTTTAAAACATCACATACATATAATTTATCCTTTTCGGCATCCCGTTTAATATTAATAAATTAAAATTTTATGTCAACTTATACATGCGCAAATATATAAATATTTAAAGGCTATTTCGTATATTTAGCATCTTATTTAAGCCAAATAATCCAGTGCTTTGTACAGATTGCAAGTTCCAGTATTTGCTGACATGTGGAGGAAAAGGGCTGAAAAGCATCTATTGCACTATCTAAAACATCTTTTGTTAAAGCTTTGTTGGCAGCAATTAATTAAAATTTTTCTAAATATGCTTTGGAAAAACAGCGCTATTTTTTATTATGTTAGCAATGTTCCAAAATATTTAATCAATTACTTTTGCCCGCCCCTGTAGAACGAAAAATCTATGTGCTAAAGCAACTATAAGAAAGCGTCATGTTGTGTGGCAAAACGCTTTCTTATAATAGAGTTTAATTTTTATTAAATATTTTTTTGTGAGTGGCATTGGTCTGGTATTTTATTTTGTATCACTAATTTCCTATATTGTTATATTTAAAAGGTGCGCCACAGATGGTATAGATTCTCCTTGCTGGCTTGTAGTAGTCGACATAAGCGCACCAGTTGCGCAAAACAATATATTTTTAAGATTTCTCTGCCGCATTTGTTCAAAGATGTAAGAGCAGAGCACCGCTGCGGCACATCCGCAACCCGATGCCCCAGCATTCACTTTCTGCTTTTTTCGGTCAAATATCATAAGTCCGCAGTCGTTGTGCTTCTCTCTAATATTAATATTTTCTCGCTCCAGCAGCTCATAAAGCAGGTCTGTACCTATTCTTGCCAAATCTCCAGTTAAAATTAAATCATAGTTTTCCGGAGTAGTATTTGTGTCTTTAAAATAAGCTTTTATTGTGTCCGCCGCCGCAGGAGCCATTGCAGCACCCATATTATTTGCATCCTTTATTCCGTAATCTACCATTTTGCCAATTGTAACGGATGATATAAAGGGACCCGGTCCGGTATTTTCAACTATAGCGGCTCCGGCGCCTGTCACCGTCCACTGCGATGTTGGCGGGCGCTGGCCGCCATATTCCAGCGGTTGGCGAAACTGTCTTTCGGCTGAACAAAAATGAGATGATGTCGCAGCAGCGCATTTCTGCGCGGCGCCGCCGTCAACATATATTGCCGCCTGTGCCAGTGTAAGAGCCATTGTCGAGCATGCTCCATATATTCCTATATATGGTATGTTATAGTCCCTTAGCCCGAACGTTGTGCCTGTACATTGATTTAAAAGATCTCCTGCAAACAAATAATCTATATTTGACGGCGGATTATTCGATTTATCCAATGCAAAGCTGAGAGCGTCCTTTACAAGTGCGCTTTCCGCTTTTTCCCATGATGCTTCGCCTAATGTTGTATCTTCATTTATTTTATCAAACCACTGTGCCAAAGGGCCTTCACCCTCTTTTTTCCCAACAACCGCCGCGTAACCAGTAACCGACGGCTTCGACGGCAATATTAATGTGCGTCCTGCTCTTTGCGGCATTTAAATCATCCTTTTCTGTTATTTTTAACGAGGCGCTGCTGCGCCTAAGTTTTACTTTGAACGCGATGAATCGTTTTCACTCGGCATATACTATTTAACGTTTGTGGCAGTCTGAGCAATGTTGTTTATAAAATTTTGCTTTTGCCATAATTGCATCAATAATTTTAAAACAGCCTGAATACGCTTAACACAAGTCCATATACGACCCCTGCAGTAAGTCCAAATACTATTACAGGCCCAGCAATGCTGAACATTTTTGCGCCTATGCCCATTACATGGCCTTCCGCCTTAAATTCTATAGCCGGAGACAAAACTGCATTGGCAAACCCTGTTATCGGAACCAGTGTTCCGGCGCCCGCTATAGCCGCCACTGAATCAAATACCTTAAAGCCAGTGGCCACGCATGCCAAAAATATAAGCGTTACCGGCACTGCCATTTTTACCTGCGTCTCGTTTAGTCCTGCCATTGTATAAAGCATCATAAGCAGTTGGCCTAAAGTGCATATCGCACCTCCAAACAGAAAGGCAAATATGCAGTTTTTTATTTTTTTAGTCGGCGGGGATTTTTTGTCCACAAGCTTGCTGTATTCTTGCTTTGTTATTTGCATTTTTTACTTTCCTCCGATATAATTTCCTTATTATTATCTGCAAAGTAAAATATAATATTCGCTGATAGACAAAGCCTGCAAAAGAAAAATCCGCATGAAAAATCATACGGATTTTTTGCTGATGCGTTTATAATAAGATATTCAAGTATTAATCTTCTATTTAAGATGTAGCAATAATATATTCTCTGTGCTGCATATATGATGACCACATCATAATGTTTTTGGCTTTGTTTAATGGGATTTATTTTTAAATCAATAAGCAGTGTATAACTGTTTTATAACTGACAAATAGCTTAAAGCTATCTTTGATTATCAGAATTATTTTAACATCATAATTGATAATAATACTTCAAACTGCTATTCAACTGACTTAAGAGATTCCGCCATATCTATTCGATCAAGCTTGAATCGCATAAAGAAGTTGACTATAAAAGCAAACAGCATTGTAAGCGCAAAAGCAAATATATAGCTTAAAACTGATATTTTTATATCGAAAGACACAATATCAACATGTATCTGCGCCATAACATACCAGTGCAGCAGCTTTCCAAAGACCAAGCCTATTGCACCGCCTATTCCAGAAAGGAATATATTTTCCCTCAGAATATAGGCTGCTTCCTCCTTCTTATGGAAGCCAAGCACCTTTACCGTCGCCACCTCACGCGTGCGCTCTATCAGGTTTATATTTGTAAGATTAAACAGCACTATAAACGCCAGTGCGCCGGCACAAATTATAATAACCAGTACAATGTAATTCATACTAGACATAGACGACTGAACCTTATCGCGCTGTGATGCGCTGCTTGTTACGCTGGTGACAGCTTCATCCTGCCGCAGCTTTACTGATAAATCCTCCTCATTTGCAGAATCGTTTAATATAAGATAAGCGGTATTATCTTCCGGAATACTATTCCATGAGTCCTCTGAAATATATGCATAATGTCCTACATAGTTATCGCATATTCCTGTAAGCGTTAAATTTATTATATTTTTATCCGCATCTGTCACTGAAATAGTATCTCCTACTGCGGCATTCAAATTTTCGGCAAGTCTGCTGCTTAATACAATTTCTCCCTTTTTAGGACTGTTTATTTCATCGTCTCCGCTTTTCAGCGTGACAAAGCCATTCAGCGCGCCATTTTCCGACGACACTATCGTTACGTTCTCTGTCTCATCAGCCTTAGAAACATCAGCGGTGGTTTGATATAAAAAGCAGGAGGCATCTGTATAATCTCTCCATGTGTCCTCAAGCCTCTGCTTTGCATCATCTGTACTGTCCGATATAGCTACAGACAAATCGTAATGAAGTATTTTTTCATACTGATCGTCTAAAACATGCGAAATAGAATCGCGCAGTCCAAATCCCGCTAGCAGCAGTGCTGTACATCCGCCTATTCCAAGCAGCATCATAAACATGCGCTTTTTATACCTAAGCGCATTTCTTATCATTACCTTAACTAAGAAAGATAATTTATTCCAAAGCGGCTTTATGCGTTCCAATAATATACGCTTGCCGTTTTTCGGCGATTTAGGTCGTATTAGCTGCGCAGGTTTTTCCATAAGCTCTCTTATGCATGAAAACAGAGTTACGCCTACTGTGCAGGCGAGAGATACAGCCAAACAGCCAATAAGCATTACTGGAAGAAATTCAAACTCAAGCGGCGCAAAATGATATAATATGCCATATACCATCCATATTATTTCCGGTAGTCCCCATGTCCCCAGGAAAAATCCTATAAGAGTGCCTATTATCGCAGCACTTCCGGAATATAATATATATTTCATGCATATTACCGATGCGCGATACCCCATCGCCTTCAATGTGCCTATCTGTGTGCGGTCCTCATTCACCATTCGCGTCATAGATGTCATACAAACAAGCGCCGCAATAAGCAGGAAAAAGGCCGGAAAGACATTTGCCACACTGTCGACTATGGAAGTATCGTTTTTGTAAAAGACTAAACCTTCATTTTCTTCCTGTGTGAGAGTATAGGTTTCCGGCTGCGGTATTGACGACATTATGGCCGTCGCCTGCGCGCCATACTTAGCTTCTATCTCCTCTACCATGCTGTTGTAGCGGTTTTGCACCCGCTCTTCAAGCAGAGAAGTTACACTGCCTTTCATTGCGTTTATAGCGTCTGTATAATCATTGCTCAGCAAAGTATATTCAATATCGGCATCAAGCCAAAGCTCTGTGTATGCATCTGTTGTAAATAAATCGGGATTTATATATATAAATCCGCTTGCCGTACCATCACCAAGCGCAGATGTTCCACGGTCATTACTTATATAAAGCGGTGATTGGACTAAACCTACTATAGTAAATTCCGTACGGCTTAAATTATAATCGTCCTCTTTTTCTGACTTGTCAAAGGTTATTGTCTTTCCTATGTCTTCCTCTGAAAATATGTCTGCATCAACCACGCACTCCGACTCCGACTGCGGCAGACGCCCGGATATAAGCTCTATAGTATTTATCTCTGACGGCAAGCCGTAAACTTTATATGACTGCTCATCTGAATTTTCTATATATGCCAATACATCGGTACTGTATCCGCCCTCCGCTGTCAAAATTCCGTCAAGAGAATTAAACGCATCAACATCACTCTCGGTAAAGCCTAATGTCGATATAAGCTCAAAGTCGTATAAATTATGCTCGCTAAGATATTTTTCTGCTGTTTTCTCCATAGCAGGCCGCGCATTTTTTAGTCCTGAGAAAAAGCCTACTCCCAAAGCTATTATTGCAAGTATTGCCAAATATCGTCCTGCCGAGCTGCGAATACTGCGCATAAGCATTTTAAAAGTAAAATTCTTCATATAGCAATCACCACTCAATCTCTTCAACAGGCGTTGCCATATCATTTTTTTCTACAGATGAAATTTCACCGCTCTTTACGCTTATAACACGATCCGCCATGGCGGTGAGAGCATGATTGTGGGTTATTATAATTACCGTCATATTATTGGCTCTGCTTGTGTCCTGTAAAAGCTTTAAAATAGATTTGCCGGTCTTATAGTCGAGCGCGCCGGTAGGCTCATCACAGAGAAGCAGCTTAGGACGCTTAGCAAGTGCCCTTGCAATGGCTACACGCTGCTGCTCGCCGCCAGAAAGCTGCGCTGGAAAATTTCCCGTTCTATCTTTAAGTCCTACTTGCTCGAGCACCGCCGCAGCATCAAGGGAATCTTTACTGAGCTGAGCCGCTATTTCGACATTTTCTATAGCTGTAAGATTAGGTATAAGATTATAAAACTGAAATACAAAGCCTATATCATAGCGCCGATAGTCTGTCAGCTGCCGTTTATTAAATTTTGATATATTTACTCCATCTACAATTACATCGCCTGAGGTAAGAGAGTCCATACCGCCTAAAATGTTAAGCAACGTCGTCTTGCCAGCGCCGGATTCTCCGACTATTATGCATATCTCTCCCTTTTCAACCTCGAAACTTGCATTACTAAGCGCGCGTATTGTCACTTCTCCGCTATGATAATCCTTCGTTACTTGGTCAAACTTTATAAAGCTCATACAATTCCCTCCCATCATTAAAAAATATAATTAAATATCTAATAATCCATATTAAATTTCTTTATTTTTATTTTAATATGCAAATGTATTTTATTTGTTAACTAATATTTAATTAGATATAATATTTGTCAATATTTTACCTGTAATGCACTTATATTTGACTAATTGCCTATTTTCTGGCACTTATATTATTTACTTTTAAAGATTTTTTTACACAATGAATTTTGTGCTTAAATACAGTTATCCGACTTTATTTTTTTAATAAAATTAACTGCCGGCAAACTATTGTCCTGCTCAGCAGCTTTACATGTTTATACCGTTTTCCATCACTTAAGTATCGCCGATTTTATAGTAATACATAATTGAACGAATGTAAACAGGCAAATAGCATCATGCCGTCAGCAGATATTCTTTATGCTTGATATATACTTCTCATATAATAAGATTTGAGGTGTTTTTGCAAATCCCGTAGAAAATCTTGTTATTCTGTAACATATACGGTATAATGGACGCGGCAGAGATGGGATGCTTATACATACATGCCTTATGGTGTATCCTCATAAGAAAGAGCAGCGCCTTTGCCTTGCGGTAAGCTGTGAATGCGTCTGACAGCTCTCAGAAAGCTATGCACCATAATCTTTACTTCAGAGTTATTAAATAAAGCAGCTTAGAAAGGCAAAAGGAGGCAATACATGAACATCATTGACATTAAAAACGACCTGCACGATCCGCGCGTTTTAGCTTTAATTGCTCATAGCGAGTACATGCCAACTGAAAAGGATTTACATAATCTTGCCGAAAAATATAAGGTAGACGGTGATGCTTTTTCTTTTGCCTGGAATGACAACGGCTATATTTATGGCGTGATTATTCTTAAGCGGATCGGCCACAAAGTTTTTGAAATTATGAACATTGCTACTGATCCGTGTCATAGATATCAAGGAATTGCATCTAAGTTAATACATTTTGCAGCAAACATACTTGACTGTACCATAATAAAAGCTGAAACAGATGATGAGTCAGTAGGCTTCTACCGCAAATATGGATTTGCTATTGAATCCTTAGGCGAAAAATATCCCGGTGTTGTTCGCTATCTCTGCACACTCTCTTTTTAACCTTTTCTTTGCTTTCCCTCTCGACTTTTTATAGCCGGCCTTTCAAAAATATATTGTTAAAGCTTTTTCTATTGATATGGTTTAACGAGAATTTGTTTTAAAAGCAGAGCATAATAAAGCTTTCTATGCAGAGTCGCGGAATTTCAAAACAAGCAATGACCTTATATTACTACCATCAATGCGTATTACATCAGTATGATATAACATCTGCAAAAGAATTGTTGTCTGCTGCTTGTAAATTAATCCTTTATAAGCTCCACATGTCAGTTATTCTCCTTTTTTACAACGTTTATTTGAATATACTTTTTTGCTGTCTTTTGAGATGTCAGCCCACAAATATATTTTATAGAAAAAGATATTTTTTCACTACCATTATTATAAGCATTTTTTGAAAGCCGCGCAATTAGCATACACTTTTCTTTTATACAATAAAAAGGCACAGCTGCAGCTGTGCCTTTTAAATTTTTCATAAAAATTTAAGCGTCTACCTTTGGTAGCATATCAAAGCTTCTTTGTAAATCCTCGTCTGTCGGAATATAATCATTCATTGTGCCTTCTTGATATGATATATATGCCGCCATGTCAAAGTACCCTGTCCCGGTAAGGCCGAAAAGTATCGTTTTTGCCTCGCCAGACTCTTTACATTTCTTTGCCTCCTCTATTGCGGCATATATCGCATGCGACGATTCCGGCGCTGGAAGTATAGTCTCATATTTTGCAAAGAAGGTCGCCGCCTTAAACACATCCGTCTGCTTTACAGCAACAGCCTTGTCTATATATCCGTCGTGATACAGCTGTGAAAGCACCGGAGACATCCCATGGTAGCGCAGCCCGCCGGCATGATTTGGCGACGGTATAAAATCGCTGCCTAAGGTGTACATTTTAGCAAGCGGAGTAATGTGCCCTGTATCACAGAAATCATATGCGAATTTGCCGCGGGTAAGAGACGGGCAGGACGCTGGCTCAACAGCAATAAAATACGGATGCGTCTTTCCAAGCAGCCTGTCCTGCATGAAGGCCGACATAAGTCCACCCAAATTTGATCCGCCTCCAGCACAGCCTATTACTATGTCCGGATACTCGTCAAGCTTTTCCATTGCCATCTTGGACTCAAGTCCTATTACCGATTGATGCAGCAGCACCTGATTTAGCACCGAGCCTAATACATAACGGCAATTTTTAGTGGATACTGCCTTTTCTACCGCCTCCGATATGGCGCAACCAAGGCTGCCAGAGGTGCCGGGATGATTTTTCAGTATAGCGCGTCCAACCTCAGTGGTATCGCTCGGACTTGGTATAATATCCGCGCCGAACGTGTTCATTACCGCCTTGCGGTACGGCTTTTGCTCAAAGCTGGATTTAACCATATACACTGTGAGGTCTATTCCAAAATATGCGCAGGCCATTGCTAAGGCCGTGCCCCACTGTCCGGCTCCCGTCTCTGTCGTAAGGGACGTCATTCCCTCTTTTTTGGCATAATAAGCCTGCGCTGCAGCAGAATTGAGCTTATGGCTGCCAGAGGTGTTGTTTCCCTCAAATTTATAATATATTTTTGCCGGCGTGCCCAAAGCCCTTTCAAGATTATATGCGCGTATCAGCGGAGATGGACGGTATATTTTATAAAACTCACGCACCTGCTCAGGTATTTCAATATATCTGTTAGTCTCGTCAAGCTCCTGATCTACCAGCTCGTCGCAGAACACAGAAGTAAGATCCTTTTTCTCCACTGGCTTCATTGTCGCCGGATTTATAAGCGGAGCACATTTTACTTTCATATCGGCGCGTACATTATACCATGTCTCCGGCATATCCTTTTCATCAAGATAAAATCTGTACGGTATCTTGCTCATAACATTCGTCCTTTCAATTCAAGTCTGCCGGAAAACGGCTTTACGCCTACTGACAAACAATTATTATGCAAATTAAAGTATATATTGCGCTAAAAATATTGTCAAGTAAAAAGCTTGTACAGTATTACTGCGGCTTATGACAAATTATTAAGTTGAAATCAATATAATTTTGTATTATATTATTATGTGTGTAATTTTAATTTGGACAAGCTGGAGGTAACGCTATGATACGCAGGCTTATGACTGCTATAGTCATTGTAATGGCTGTTTCGGTGGCTTTAAATGGGTGTAAGCCTGGAACAAATGATCCCTCGCAAAGTCAGCCCTCGTCATCCCTCTCTTCCAGCGTAGCGGAAAAACATGTAAGAGGTCCTCAGGCAATTGGTAATATGACACTTCAGCAGCTCATATATAAGGCAAAACAGGCCGTCACTGTTTATGTAGTGGATATCAGTGATTTAGACGAAGGCATGAAAACTGCGCTGCGCTGCTTGCAGGGACTTGTCGCACGAGAGGAAGATGCAGCAATCTTTTTAGAGGACAGCGACAGTGATTATTCTTGGCGTCAGTATTGCGCCTCTGAATATGGTGTATTTTTCAAAAATATAGGTTATAATGAGTTGTTTTTACAATACTCCGATTTAATAGAAAAAATTATAATATATGACGACGATGGTTATGAATTTAATACTGCTTTTACAATGGCATCTGTTTTTAACGGCATCTGTCTTGACGGCGAAACTGTAAGGAAGCTTGACGCCGATGTGCTTAAGGGAAAAGAAACGGCAGATGTCAGAAATTTGTGGGCGTCTTATGATGAAGCTGTAAATTATGCTTTTGAAAATTTTGCCGATAAGTGCACACCCGGCTATTTTGCAACTGTAACCACCGATACCTGTCTTTTAGATTATCTTTATGCTACAAAAACATTTTGTGTGGATTTAACTCAAGACACTGGCAGCACTATAAGCCGGATATCACAAACATTCCCTATAGACACGTTTGGATTGTATTTTGGCAGCAGTTTACATGAAGGGTTTATTTCCTCACTATCCGCCGAAGGCTTTATACTTGTACCAGCCGATAGTTTATCGAATTCTACCACGCTTTCATCTCTTCCAAAGCTTAATATGCAGATGGTTCAGGAAACTCCTGATAATTCGTCAAGCGGTGAGGACAAATCATTTTTATCTATAAGCCTTATTAACGCATCTTCACTTGAAAGCACCATGAACTATCAAAAAATAGTTCAGTCGTCTGATTTTGCTTCATTAAATCTTGGCGTTTCAGTTAACCCCATTTTGCTTGAAATGGCGCATCCTATAATAAGCTGGTATTATCAAAACAAGCCGTCAGGACATGAAATAATTTCTACGGTTGACGGTATAGGTCGCGTCGACTGGGAAGCTTTTAAGGATGAGTATATTGATGATTTATATGACGAAAATAATCGTCTTTTAGCTGAAAGTGGAATAAAAAATCTTCCCTTATCTGGGAATGCTGTATCTTGCTCTGACTTTATAAGCGGGCTTGAAGCCGATTGCTTCTTTACATCAGGTGATACCAACATATGCAATTCAGGAGCTGACAGATCCGCTTCTGCAGATATAGGCTCTGTTCAGGACGGCTCAGATGCTTCAGACAATATGCAAAATTCTTCTGCTGCACAGAGCCATACATCTGTAGATAGTACATCCAATAGTACACAACAACAGGATAATTCAGCAGTCTCAATTTCATCTATTTCTGCTAAAGGTATATTAGAGTTTAAAGAAGCTTTAAATCAATTTCTATCTTCCACCAATTGCAGTGCTGCTTTTGCCTATATCAATATTGACGCAGATATAGCTAACGATCTCTTCCTAAATGATATTGTTGAATATATAAGCAATATATACAATGAATATAATAATATTATTTTACTAACACCGTCGGGACTATATTCTGAAGCTTGTTTAAAAGCTTATTCTTAAATCTTAGCTAATACATTAAAAATATTTTATGCCAAATAAATTTGATTTGATATCAGTATATTGCATTATTACAAACTAAAGTTTCTAACTGCTTAATATAATAGCTTAATTTATTTTTTAAATCTGTAACAATTTAAAACAGCTCCTGCAATTTGCAGGAGCTGTTTTCGAAATTATCTTCTTCGCCGCACATTTATTTACTAATCCTGTTTAATCATTATCCCCAGCTCATCAAGCTGCTCCTTATCTACAACATCGGGAGCACCGCTCATAAGCTCCGCCGAGCTTGCCACTTTCGGAAAAGCTATAACATCTCTTATAGATTCACGGCCCAGCATTATCATAACAACCCTGTCAAGTCCATAGGCCATGCCGCCGTGCGGAGGCGCACCGTATTTGAAAGCGTCTATCAAAAATCCAAAACGGGCGTTTGCATCCTCATCCGTAAAACCGAGCTTTTCAAACATCTTTGCCTGAAGTGCAGTATCGTTTATTCTCACCGAGCCGCCGCCCGCCTCATTGCCGTTTATAACAAGGTCAAAGGCGCGGGCGCGCACGCTGCCGATGTCGCTGTCAAGCAGTGCAATATCTTCCTCCATCGGCGCCGTAAACGGGTGATGCATGGCGGAATATGAGTCAGTCTCTTTGTTATATTCAAACAGCGGGAACTCCGTTACCCACAGCAGGTCAAACGTATCCTTCGGTATTAGATCAAGCCTGCGCGCTATCTCGCACCGCAGCGCGCCGAGAGAGGCGCTGACTACTTTCGCATCGGAATCGGCTATAATAAGCAAAACGTCGCCCGTCTCACAGCCGGTTTTGGCGTTTATCCGCCCTATTTCTTCCTCTATAAGGAATTTTTCAAACGATGAAGAGCGTGCTTCTTCTGTCACGCGTGTAAAGGCAACACCTTTTGCGCCATAGTCCTTAATCCACGCCGTAAGCTTATCTATCTCCTTGCGGGTGAGTGTGCCTGCAGCGCCCTTTACGTTTATCGCCTTGACGCTGCCACCCGCCTCAAGAGCAGAGGAAAACACCTTAAACCCACAGCCCGTTAAAGCATCTGCAAGATCTATAAGCTCCAGCCCAAAGCGTGTGTCCGGCTTGTCAGAGCCGTACTTTTCCATCGCCTCTTTATATGTAATCCTGCGCAGCGGAAGCTTAACATCCACATTGCAGTATTTCTTCATGAGCAGCTTTACAAGTCCCTCGTTTACCGTCATGATGTCGTTTTCATCGACAAATGACATTTCTATATCCACCTGGGTAAACTCCGGCTGGCGGTCGGCGCGCAGGTCTTCGTCCCTGAAGCACCGCGCCACCTGATAATATCTGTCAAAGCCGGACAGCATAAGCAGCTGCTTATAAAGCTGCGGCGACTGCGGCAGTGCAAAAAAGCTGCCGTTATGCACCCGAGACGGTACCAAATAGTCCCTCGCGCCTTCCGGTGTGGATTTTATAAGTATTGGAGTTTCTATCTCAATAAAGCCGTTTTCGTCAAAATAATCGCGCACTGATTTTACTATCTTGCTTCTTAATATTATAGCCTCCTGCATCTCCGGCCGGCGCAAATCAAGATATCTGTATTTAAGACGCAAATCCTCCTTAACGTCAGAATCCTTCACAATCTCAAACGGTGTAGTCTCAGATGAAGCAAGCAGACGCAGCTCGCTTACCTTTATCTCAACGCTGCCCGTCGGAATTTCCGTATTAACCGATGCGCGCTTCATAACAACGCCGCGTGCGGCGGCAACATACTCAGAACGCATGCGCCATGCCTTGTCAAACACGTCCCTGTCGGTGCTGTCGTCAAAGCTGAGCTGTATTATGCCGGTGCGGTCGCGCAAATCTATAAATATTAACTGGCCCAAGTCGCGCTGGCGCTGCACCCAGCCGAATACTGTCACTTCTTTGCCAATGTCAGACTCGGTTATCTCACCGCAGTAATGCGTCCTTTTCAGTCCCTTAATTGTCTCAGACATATGTAACGGGCCGCTGCTGCGGCCCCTAACCTCCCCGCTTTGTTATTGCTTAATAGCAGCAAGCACCGATTTCTCGTCAAGACTTACCTGCACCGTCTCGCCGCTTTCCATGTTCTTTACATTTACATAACCGCTTTCAAGCTCACTGTCGCCGATTATAGCGGTATATCTTGCGCCAAGACGTCCGGCGTATTTCATCTGCGCTTTAACGCTGCGCCCGACAATGTCCGTCACTGCATATATCCCGCTGCTGCGGAGATAATCCGCTATCTGCGCAGCCTTGGCTTCGGCGCCGCTGCCGGCCGAGCCGATGTATATATCGCAGACGTCGCGCTGCGGAAACGGCGCGCCCACATTTTCCATTAGCATTATCATGCGCTCCAGTCCCATGCCGAAGCCGAGCGCCGGCATACTGGGACCGTTCATCTGTTCAACAAGTCCGTCATATCTTCCGCCGCCTGACACCGTCGCCTGAGCGCCCAGCTTGTCCGTTACAAATTCAAACACCGTGCGGTTGTAATAATCCAGTCCGCGGACTATTTTAGGATTTATTTTATAATCTATGCCATATGCGTCCAGTGCTGATTTAACGCCCTCAAAGTGCTCAGCGCACTCCTCGCATAAATAGTCGGTGATATCCGGCGCGCCTGCCGCGATTGCCGAACACACCGGAGATTTGCAGTCGAGAAGCCTCATAGGATTGCGCTCAAGTCTGTCAAGGCAGGTTTCGCACAATTCCGATTTATACGGTTCATAATACTTCTTAAGCGCTTCTAAAAAATCCGCGCGGCACTTTTTGCAGCCTATAGAATTAAGCTCAAGGCTTACATAATCCTTAACGCCAAGGCGCGTTATGACATCATTTACAAGCTTTATAATCTCTGCATCGGCACGCGGAAGAGCTGCGCCGAAGCATTCACAGCCAAACTGGTGAAATTCGCGGAGCCGGCCGGACTGCGGCTTTTCATACCTGTAGCAGGATAATATATAATACAGCTTCTGCGGCATCGGTTCATTATGCAGACCGTTTTCCAAAAACGCCCTAACTACCCCCGCAGTTCCTTCCGGACGCAGTGTTATCGAACGGCCGCCCATGTCGTCAAAAGTGTACATCTCCTTTTGAACGACATCCGTCGTCTCACCCACTGAGCGCCGGAAAACCTCCGTATACTCAAACACAGGTATTCTTATTTCAGAATACCCGTAAAGCTTTGCAGTATCCGCTATTATACGCTCTATATACTGCCATTTATAGCTGTCGGCCGGAACAACGTCCATAGTGCCCCGAACCGCCCTGTTTATTTCAGACATCAAAACACCCTGTCTTCCTGTTTGCTTAAATCATGAAAAATATAATCCGCTCCAAATCAGCTGTTAAATATATTACAAAGGTTTGGCTATATTTCTCCAGTCAAGATCTCCTCGGCTGAGTCCGTGTATCAGCATTTCTGCTGTTGCTATATTAGTAGCATACGGTATATTGTGAACATCACACAAGCGCAGTATATCCAAATCTCTCATATCACTTTTATTCGGATCACAGAAAAATATCAGCATATCAATTTCATCGCAGCTTATGCGCGATGCTATCTGCTGATCTCCTCCCTGAGGACCACTTAAATATCTTTGAATATCAAGCCCTGTGGCTTCTGATACTATCTTTCCCGTTGCGCCCGTCGCGCAAATTGAATGTCTGCTGAGTATTCCGCAGTATGCTATACAGAATTGTACAAGCAGTTCCTTTTTAGCATCGTGTGCTGTTAATGCAATATTCATAATACACCTCCATGCCTTTCGGCATCATTAAATATTTATAAATCCCTTTCGTTTATGGAAATATGCTCGCCGTCAAGCCGCGCCGCTATGCGATCAAACGCCCGCGCAGCAGCGCATCCTTCAAGCGGTACCCCAAGTGAGGCTGACTGCTGAACATTTTTGTCATACGGCACAATTCCTATAAGCTGTATGCCGGTTTCATCAATTACTTCATCAATATTGAAAACAGTCCGCCTTACAAGCATGTCCCATGAAAACTTATTAATAAGCATCCTAATATTTTCAGCGCCGGCTTTTAAAAGCGTTTCACGCACAGCAGAGGCTATTCTCACACATACCGGGTCAGGAGTTACAACAATTACAGCGTCCCTTACACCGGCTGCAGCCGACATAAATCCAGCATCAAGTCCCGCGGGCGAATCAATAAGCACATAATCATACCCCTGCGCCATATGATGCTTTAATTCAGCTAATCTGCTATCTCCCTGTACATCGCCAGATTTAAGCGGCGCTGGAAGTAAGAAAAGATTGCTGTATACACTGCCATTCTCGCCCACAGACTGCACCGCTGATGCCAAGCTGCATCGCGAATTATATACATCACTTAAATCAAACAGCGTTTGTGACGCAAGGCCCAGCATTAAATCGAGCGTTCTAAGCCCCTCGTCCATGTCGACCATAAGAACCTTGCGCTCACGTCGGCACAGTGCGGCTCCCAATCCGCAGGTTATTGACGATTTGCCCGACCCTCCCTTTCCGGAGGTCAGCAATATTAGTTTGCCCACCTAAAAGCTCCCTTACAACAATCAGATGAAGTATAATGCTATATATAGTTTAGTTTATCATATAAATCCTTTGCTGTAAAGAAAATAAATTATACCTCTTTTTGCAAATTAATATTCCTCTGTTTCTACCTCATTAATAGGCTAATTGCAGGTCCTTACATAGTATAATAATATTAAATAGATTATGTGAATTTATGGAGGGGATTAGTAATGGACTGGATGGATGAAATGAGGCTCAACCTCGAAAAGAAAAGGCAAGTCCTATTTTCAAAGGACTCAGAATATTTGCAGGATTTAATGTTCCTATTTCAAAATCAAAATCATAGAATTATGTCGTTATGGGCGTTTGATCTTGCTGAAGAATCTGTTAAAAAGCTGGAAGAAAAGCACCCATATGAGAAACGACCGAGAGAAGCATTGGAAGCGGCTCGTAATTGGGCTTCCGGGAAAATCAAGATGCAATCGGCACAGCGAAAAATACTGGATTGTCATGCTTTTGCAAAAGAAATCAGTAATAGAGAAGATATAGCAATTTGTCATGCAATAGGACAAGCCTGTGCAGTTGTTCATACTGCTAAGCACGCAATAGGATATCCCATATATGACCTTACTTCCATAGTTTACAAGCTCGGAGTGAAAAATTGCAAAGAAGCAATTGAAACAAGAAAACTTGAATATGCTGACAAGCTGTTATATTGGAACAATCATTTGAGTGAGTATAGAGGTAAATGGGCGGCATTTATGCTCAAATAGATTTAATTTTTTATCAGCAATTCGTTTTTAATAACTGCTTTTTTACTTTCAACAAAGCATTTATAAAATCAAAATATACTAGCACATATGACGAAAAATAATTGCGCTTTTTGCAGCTCAAAGTATTTATTTACTCTCTGTCAGCTTTGAACAGGCGTCAAAATGTACACATCTACAAAATAATATAACGCGTTTTTTCATTACTGCATCCCAATTTTTGCCATATTATTAATAATCATTCATTAATAGAGCATTATCCGAATATTATGGCAGCAACGTATTAACCTGCTGGTCGTTATATACCTCATTTTCAGCAAAGAAGTATTGGTCAAGTATTTCCTTTACCAGCGGCGCCACAGAAGAACCGTGTCCGCCGTTTTCTATTACCGCTGCAACAGCTATTTCCGGATCGTCATATGGTGCAAAAGCAATAAACACGCCGTGGTCCAGTCCGTTTGATATTTCAGCCGTACCCGTCTTAGCGCCAACCTCTATCGGATAGTTGCTGAATATAGAGCGCGCCGTACCTTCAAGTGAAACCGATAGCATACCTTTTTTAATAGTAGCTATTACATCGTCCCTAAATCCCGTTTCGTTAAGCACCGTCGGCGTATCATCTTTAACAGTTTTTTGCATATCATAGGATTTTATTTCTTTAACAAGATGAGCACTGTATCTTGTGCCGCCGTTTACTATTGTAGATATATACGCCGCCATCTGAATTGGAGTAAATACGTTATCCGACTGGCCTATAGCCGCCTGTATCGTGTCGCCGTAGTTCCAGCTGCTGCGGGTAGAGGGGCCGGCCAGCATGCCGGAGCTTTCTGTAATCTCTATTCCAGTAGGAAGGCCCAGCCCCATTAGCTGACAATATTTGTTCATGGTATTTATGCCTAATCTATCTGCAAGCTCAAAGAAAAAGTAGTTACAGGATTTCGCAAGCGCAGTAAGCACATTAATTTTCCCATGGTATCCAAGGCAGCTGAAAGTCATGTCATTAGCCCTGAAAGTATGAACACAGTTAAAAATCGTCTGTTCTGTTATTATATTTTCCTGTAAAGCTGCAAGAGCTATCGCCGGCTTAAATGTCGAGCCTGGCGGATAAACCCCCTGCAGAGCGCGGTTATAAAGCGGATTGTATTCATTCTGTAAAAGCTCTGAATAATTGTTCTTATAAGTGTTCATATCATATGACGGATATGTCGCTGCTGCCAGTACCTCAAAGTTGTTGACGTCTAACACGACTACCGCGCCGGCATGCGAATCGCTGTCCTCTTTGCCGGCTAAGGAGTTAACCATATTGGCAAGCGCATTCTGCGCAACGCGCTGCAAATCTCTGTCTATAGTCAGCATAACCGTGTTGCCGGCTACCGGCTCCGACTCTGTTACCACCGACACTACATTATTATTTTTATCAAGCGTTACCCGCTGAACACCCGGCTGCCCCCTCAAATATTCTTCCATAGCCTGTTCTATGCCGCTTCTGCCTATCTTGTCGTCATAGGAATACCCTTTCTGCTTTAAGGTCTCCAAATCGTCCTCGGCATATATCGGTCCTATTGTACCTATTATATGCGGCGCTATGTCTATCTCAATATATTCTCTTACCGGTACTATATCCACCTGAACGCCCGGTATGTTCAGCTCTTTAATCTTAAGCGCTGTAGCGTCAGAAACATCCTCTGCCAAGGTAAACGGATTGGCTATTGAAAAATCGCGGGCATCCATTGTATATCTAATGCCCATAATATTGCGCTGTTCTTCAAATGAATATCTGGCAAGGCCGTATTTCTGGACAAGAGCGTCATAGCAATTTTGAGCAGTCGCATAGTCGTTAAGCCCAAGATACTCCTGCATATCTGCAATTTCTGAAAGATTTGTCCCGTATTGAACAGGATTATTGGTGGTAAGCGGAAGTTCATCTTTCCATGACTGCCCGCTCGATTTAAGCAAATTTATAATTGTAAGCAACGTTGTATTAATATCAGCATTCTTTAAATATATCGCGTTAAGCACAATGTTTTGTGCTTGACGGTTCTGTGCAAGCGGTCGGCCGTACCTGTCAAGTATCTCTCCGCGCGCCGCTTTAATACTTACTTTCTGCGAATATGTAGTATCAGAAAGACTCCTGTAATAATCAGCCTGGGCAAGCTGCATATAGCCGAATTTCACCGTATACACCAGCATTACCAGCGCCATTATTCCTGAAATAACAGCAAGCCGTTTAAAAATCCGCTTTTTTTTCATTTGTACAGCCTCCCATTAAATAAATATCATGCTTTTGCGCTTTTCAAAAATCTGCGCATTATTAAATATATCGGTATAAGCAAGAGTAATGTATATAAAACTTCTATAAGCATATATCTTGCAAAATAATATAAAGCATGATCTACGCCTCTGAAAACATAAAAGATAAGCCAATATATTATATTATAAATCAGCGCCGCACCACCGCACAGCAACAGTGCGGATGACAACGTGTTTTTAAGAAGATTGCTCACTATTAATCCTGCCGCGCAGCCTATAATTAAAAATATAATAGCGTTAAAACCCGGCAGCTGCAGCGATGTAAGGTCTAAAAGCAATCCACCGGCAAGCCCGAACAACGCACCGGCAAGATCCTTTTCAAACATCGCTATGCATATAACCACAATTATTATCAGATTAGGCAGCGTGCCGAAAACAGTCGGAAATAAATTCGGCGTTACCTCAAGCAGATAGCACACCAGCAGCAGAAGGCAGTGAGCTATATATCTGAATTTAGAGCCGGATTTGTTTTCGCTCCTCAATGTTAAAACCCTCCTAAAATCTGCCGATATGCTCCTCCAAATATTTTTGCGCATTCACCATTTAGCCGCGAAAAGTATCAATATACATTTCTCAGTCCACATATTTCAGCGGTAACTGCTCCACACAAGATTAAACACATTACTGAAGCCTTGCAGCACCGTAAAATGTTTTGCTATCAATCGACGCTTATTTTTATAAAATATGAAGCAAATCTATCCGCTCCAGATTAAATATCAGTCCGCCGTTTAATTTTTACAATTTATATGCTGTACTTTAAATGGTATTTCA
>CAJFJP010000001.1:21414-84902 GCA_904384255.1 Candidatus Timburyella stercoris | reverse complement strand
ACGACCACGATGTACATTCAGATTACAGTGAATTATCAACCGAGCAGCTTGAAAAATTTGACGATTTTAACATTGCTTTGCCTGATTGTACATCACTTAAGAATAATTATGCGATAATAAATAAATCGTATATAAGCAGCCGCAATGATTTTGCAGATGTGACATCAAGCGTGCTTATTGAAAAAGCTAAAAACGGAATATGCGAAGCTGAGTTTGTTTTTGGCGAGGATTGCCCTCTTGTTTTCTCGCTTGACGGAGAGAATTCTATTACCGATTTGTTAGAGGATGATGATGTCTTGCGCAGTGTTAACAAACATCTCAGCCGATCGAACAGTATAAACAATATTTATATAAGCGGAGTGCCTGGCTCGAAGGGATTTTTGCTGAAATGGTAAAAGTACAGACCTATCTGCAGCCAACTTGAATATGATTTGCATAAAGTGAAGGTATTCAATCAATAAGGCAGATTTAAAGGCCATGCTTGGCGACGACCCATCGGTGGCTAAAGCCGTATGCTATGTGGCTGTATGTTTTTATAAGGCAAGTATGCGTTCAATTAAAAATTGTAAGCTAAAGTTTTTGTCTTGACACTGATTATTAAAAAAAGTATAATATACAGGCGCAGTATTGTTGGCTGCTTAGATGCAGCATTTATGATTATACTGCTTTACATAGCTTTCGCGATTATATTTCGAAAGCGTTTATATTTGCCGCTGTGGTGGAATAGGCAGACACAAGGGACTTAAAGTTTGAGCACTGGGTTTGGAAACTACCCTGTGAATCGCGTCAAATTCGGTGAAAATCCCGGTTTGGGACTATGCCGAGCGAAGCCTGATTACAGGAACGTGTAGAGACTTGACGGCGCGCGCCTAAAGGTTTTTATCCATGGTGAAGGTAAAGTCCGGACTACAACGCTTTTATTGGCGGCTATGGCAACATAGAGTAGTGAAGAAAATCCCTCGGTAGCAATACCGTACCGGTTCAAGTCCGGTCAGCGGCACCATAAAAAGACAATAAAAAAGATATTGTCGATGAAACCCCCGATAAAATCGGGGGTTTCGCCATTTCAGATGACGATTTTCCGAAAAAGCGTTTCATAGATATAAAATGAACATTTTCCTTTGCGAAATGTTTTGAACTCTCACGGCAACTAAATACCAGCAGCAAAAAAGCAGATAGATTTTCTATCTGCTTTTTTGCTGTTCAAAAGATTGTACTGTAAGTTTGCGAGTAAAAGCTTTATTGTTCGATCTGAGATTATTTTCTCTTCTTAGAACCTTTGCTGTTCTCTTTCGGTGGCATCCCAAGCAAAAAATCGGTGGTCACATTATAGAGCAAGGCCAGTTTCATTAATGATGACAACGATGGATGTATCTTTCCGGTTTCATAATATGTATATGTGGATCGCTCTAAGTTCAGCAATTCGGCAATTTCTCTTTGGCATATATAATTATAGGTTCTTAGCATACGGAGGTTTTCGGCTATTTTAAGAGGCGTTAACCGTTCAAGATTTCGGGGATCAAATTGCCACTTTTTCATCAATTTCCTCTCCTTTCACAATCAGTACATTTGTTGCAGGCTGTGGAGCTTATGGTACGCTCACACCTGACGTTGTGTAGTAAAACTCTGATCGGACTGAAAGTCAAGTTATTCTTTCAGAAAGAGAATAAACCAAATGCCCGCCCACCAGCGTATGGAAAGAAAAACACCATACGCCCTTTTTTATTATCCTAAATGAATCAAGGAGGTCACCAACATGACAATTTATCAACAGGAGCTTTTGCGGAAGCTCTCAAAATACGGATGCACTGGACAATATAATGAAGAATGCAAACGGCTGGAGATATCCTATAGCGGCATCCCCCTCTGCTCTCAGGATAAAGACGGCTTTCTTCAATATCACGGAGACAAGACCGTGACGGACAATTGGAAAGCGGCTCTTGCAAATATGAAGGAGCAGACGGCGAAAATCAGAGAATATGTGCGCATGTATGAGACTGCACTCTCAATGGGAATCCCCGACGTTTCCGAATACCGCAGAATGGCAGAATACGGAAATATCGTCCTCGCCGGTATGTACAGCGAACAGCACGGCTTCATGTTCACCACATGGCGTCAGAGTGCTGACAAGTCCTCTGTTGCTCACGGCGATTATACCCCGGACTTTGATTATGTAAAGGAGGCCTTTATCACGCGCTCCGGCTTGCTGGATAAAAACAAACTGTTTACTGAGGATGAAGCGGCAAACCTATGCCGATGCATAGGATATACGCAGAACAACTGCGAAAATCTGACATACGAACAGGAATGGGAGCTGAAATCCCTTGAAGAAAAGCTCCAATATGGATATCCCCAACTCAAAGAAGATCCACCGTCCTTTGAACAGACCGATACCACACAACAGAATATGTAACCGGCATACACCTCAATTCCAAGCCCCCGGATTTTGTTTTTCTATATTCAAAATCCGGGGGCTTTTGTATTTACGGTGAAAGGAATTAAAACATGTATTTTACAGAAGCCACCTCACTTCACGAGCTTGAAAAATTCATGAAGATGATCCCGAACTTCCGTCCGAGAGGACACGGCGTTATTGTCCTCTGCAAGGAGGAATACGAATCTGAAACAGTTTCTCTTAGCGAAGCCCTTGCAGGGATAAGACATTCTTCGTTTCAACGACGGCTCAGACAATATATCAAAGAAAGCGAGATGGACCCTATGGATTACAGAAACGAAAAGCACAGACGGAAATTTGAAAATACTATCAGGAAAAAGAATAAAAAGGACTACAGGCTCATGGCTGTCCTTTATCTTCTGACCGCAGATTATATGCTGTGGAGATCGGTCAGCAAATTCGTTGTAGGGAATGCTATCTGTTTTGAGAGAATCCGGCTATATGACACAGACGAAAACGACTATGCGCTTTTCTGCGCCGCAAAGGATTTGTACCTTGGCACAAGATATCTGTCGGTCAGCGATCTTGCAGATAGAGGGCTTGTACCGCCGAGAACGTTTGCTCTCATCTGCAATGCAATGGCAATCCGGCGCTTCGGTCTCGGTGTAATCCATTTTACAGAGAGGGACGATAAGAAATGATTAAAGTAAAAGTAGAATATAATGATAATTACGCATGTATCGAATTCCCATGTTCGGATATTTCTCTCTATATCTATACTCATGGAACTTCATGATGACAATCCGAACGATGCAACCCTCTTTGTAACGGACGTCATCGAGCTGGAGGAACTATCTTGTCTGAAAGACCGGCTCGTGAATCTGGATGAACTGAACTATCTGGCCAAGAGGATGGAAAACTTCTTCGGAAACGAGGATTTTCAGTTTTATAAGGCGATGAAGCTGGAGCATTTTACGGAATTGAAGGATTTAATCAATCTGTCCTTTATCCTCGACAAATATAGCTTGATTCAGGATGTCAGCAATATGGGCAAGATCGGTAGAGAGTATCTGCTGAACAGAGATGATTGTATTCCGGCACATGGTGAGAACGATCCACGATATGCTGTCATTGGGCGGAAATTGCTTCAATCCGGCGCAGGCATATTCACAGAGCACGGATTGCTGTTTCCCGACCGGAGCAGACCGTTTGAAGAACTCTACAATGGGAAAACCTTTCCGCCATATTTATATGATCAGTGCCTTCTGATAGGCGAAATCGAATACGAAGGTAACACCGAGTTCGTCTACCTCCCAGATGATGATATGGTCATTAGAAAAGCATTAAAACGGATCGGCGCTGAGTCCGTGGATAACAGTTCTGCAAAGCACAAGCCACAGGTCTGAAAGACGGGCAGCTCTACAAAATGGCGGGGGATGCGGTGAGTGTTCCCGTCATTACTGCAATCGGGCAAAAAATAAAGGAAATCAACGATGAATACCATATCACAGAAAGGAAGAACAACAATGGATAACAAACAAATAATCGAGGCGTTTGACCGTGATAATGCCCCCTTCTATCTCGTAGATCATGAAAACGGAGAGTTCAGCCTTTGTCTCCCACTTGATTTCTTGACGAAAGAATATGCCGACTTCGGTCAGAGCGCCTTCAACCGATACGCCGAGCAGATTGGCGATCCCATAGAGGAACGAGGTCTGTACACACACGGCTGCGGATACGAATGGGAATCTGTGTTCAAAAAAGCCTTTGAAAGCGATGCCAGTCTCAGCAAAATCGGCTTTGACTGTGAAGCAGGTGGATTTTTCTGTTATGCCAGCGACCTCTCACTGCTTGCAGAATTCGGCAGCCGTTTCAGAACCATGTGTATGGACGAGGACAGCTTCGGCGACCTTGTCTGCAAGGCTTTGGAGGAAGCGGCGATTCGTGAAGCCGAGGAAGAAAAGCTGCGGAATACCCTGCGAGGATTTTTTATGGAATGCCCGAAATCTGAAACGGAAATCCGAACGCCGGACGGAGATATCCGGCTGTCAGCAGAACAGGGACAGCAGCTTCTGAACGGTACGCTGAAATCCCTCATGATAGGAGGCTCTGAAATCAGTGCGGAGGATTTTCTCGGACAGGAAATTACGAATATCAGTCAAGACCTATTTCATGATGAGCATTTCCAAATAAAAACTAAATGGTCAGAAGAAACAATTGCTCCGACCATCTCTATGTAAGACGGAGGAATGAAGATGAAAAAACAAATGGCAGTCGAACTCACGACCACATCTCCCAGTCAGGACAGATATTATTACGTAACACTCGAACTGCCTGCCGAGGAACATGAAATTCGTGACGCCTTGCAGAAGTTAAGGCTTATCGACAGAGAAAATGAATATCAGGATGTTTCGATTCTGGACTGTGACCTTCTGCCGGAACTTTCGGATGTGCGGCTGGATTCTCCAACGCTGGATGAACTAAACTTCTTTGCAAAACGGCTTGCCTCCTTGGGATTTGAAGAACAGCTTGGGCTGCAGGCAGTAATCGGCAGAGTCGTTTCTGAGAAACATGAGGGCGAAATCATCAGTATAAAGGATTTAATCAATACCACTTATGGGCTGGATGAGATTATGATTGCAGCCGGTGTGGGTAACGATGAACAACTCGGTCAGTTTGTCATCGAAAACGATATGCATGAGGATGTAAGCAGTGTTCCCGACAATGCCTTGTACCTGCTGAACAGAAAGCAGATCGGAAAACTACAGAGAGAAAGCGAAGGCGGCGTATATATCAACGGCTTTTATGTGGTTGCCGGAGAATATGAAATGCTCGAAATCTATGACGGCAAAACGCTGCCTGCCGAAGAACCGTCCGAGTGGTTTGCGTTCCGTTTACAGATAGCTGAGGACGAATGGATAAGCCTTCCCGCTACAACAGAAACAGCGTCAGAAATTGCACATAGGCATCAAGCGATTGCTATTGAAGACTGTGAATGTATAGGCTTTGAATCCTCTATACCGCAGATTACAGAGAGCAATTTCAGAGATATGGATGACTTTGAGTATTTCAACCACCTTGCTGAAATGATGTGGGATATGCCGCCGTCAGACCAAGTCAAATTCAAAGCGGTGCTGGAGGCAGAACCACATCTTGAGCATTTGAATGTTCTCGGACTTTTGGATGACGTCGCGCATTTGGATGAATATGAATTGTCCTACTATTCCAATGACGAAGGCACTTTTTTCAAAGATTATCTCCGCCGCTTTTTGGATGCCCGGATTGACAGCAAATGGCTGGACGGCCTGTTTACAAGAAACGAAGGCAAAAGATTACTTCATCGGCTCGGTGCGTCCTGTACGGAGTATGGAGTGATTTCCGCCAGAGGTCATTCCCTGTATGAACCGGTGGCTTATGACGAACCAGAAATTAAAGAATTGAACTCGCAAGTTCTCACCGATGAAAAATTAGATGTGATTGAAGTGCTTAACCACAAGGCTTTATTTTCAAATGGAAGAATGTTGCCGGAGAAAATCCCAGAAGGCTTATATGCCTATGATTTGCGATACAGTGATGAAAAAGGACGGTTTATCTCCATTGAACCGAAAGTCGGTGTAAATCATGGCGGTACGGTACTAATGAGAGAACTGCTGGACTTTCGTGAACAGGGGTATCTTTCCTTTACAGATGACACCTCTCCCAATTTCCTCGGCTACGATCTGACACCGAGAGAATTCATGGAAACCGATTTTACACAGGACGAGGGGCAGGAAGAAAAAAATGAACAGAAGCTTGGAGGAATGCAATTATGAGTATCAAAACAATAACCACAGATGACCTTCGGAAAATGAAGGACAGCGAAGGCCTTATTTTGCAGGGGTGCGGCGGTGATTTGCGGGAATGGCAGGACGGTATCAACGATATACTGACCGAAGAAAAGATTCTGCTTGATGGCAGCAAATTTGAAAATTGCTCTTCATTTGAGCATGATGGTATGACCTGTCTACTTTTTCCTTTTGAGGACAATGTAAAGCTGGATATGGGCAGGCTTGCCGTATGGCGGCTGCATTCTCACGCAGCTTTCGGCGGTACATGGCTTTCGGATTATGTTCCGAACCGTCTCGGCGGTTTTAGTGCCCAACAGCAGGAACGACAGAAACCGGACTGTCCGCTGATTGGTCAGGACGGCAACATCTTCAACCTGATGGGGATTGCCGCAAGAACGCTGCGGAGAAACGGAATGTCCGAGCAGGCAAACGAAATGTACGACCGCATCACCGAAACCGCAGGTAGTTACTCTGAGGCACTAAATATCATCGGCGAATATGTCAATATCACATCCACCGAGGATGACGAAATGGATGAGTACGAAGGAATGGAAACGCGTTTATGACTATTAAAGAGTTCTACGCAAAACGAGATGCCCTTATTGCTAATGCCGATACCTTTGATATACACACCACGCCGGATTACGCTGGATTTTCAGTGTGATCAGATCGTAGGACTTCCAACATCCTTCTACGTATGTTGAAAAAAGGCAAGGTGTGGCTTACACTGAACGAAGCCATGCTTCAGGATGGCAAAGATGTCTCGGAATATGAGCAGTATTGTGAAGACTTTGGTTTTCAGAGTTGCTATGATGAGGATAACTTCAAAAGGCTGCTCTCTGAACTCGGAGAGGATACTATTCGGAATGCAAGCCTTTATGCTGAGAATGAAGAGATGATGATATGATATAAATGAACTCGCAGGGCTGATGGCCAGGTTACTGATTGGCGGCTGTCTGGCAGGAACGATACTCTGCTGCATACAGGTTAACCATGCCAGCCACTACGAACGGGAGTTTCAAAAATTTCCAGTAGGAACTAAACAACAAATTCTGACGAACCGATATCAATCGCTCTGAATAACGATTGGTACCGGTCTTTTTTCAGGGCGGTTGATATCCCCACAAGGAGGTGGTGATGATCAAGACCCCTGTCAGTTGGATAGGAAACAAAACTTCCATCCTGCATATTCTGTATGCCTTGTTTCCGTTAAGTTACGAACGGTATATCGAACCCTTCGGCGGTTCAGGAGCCGTTTTATTGGGCAAGGCTATCCCCGACAAGTTAGAGGTATATAACGACTACAATGCAAATCTTGTCAATCTGTTCCGCTGTATGCGTGACAGACCGATGGAATTTATCCGTGAACTCGGCTTCCTCAATCTGAACGCAAGAGATGACTTTGTAGTCCTCAAGCGTTTTTTTGAAAAGCTGGAATTCACCGATGAATTCTTAAATCAGGAACTTGACCTTACAAGTATCTTGCTCCCTGCGCCGAAAGCAGAGGAAATCAGAATGTTGTATAAAGCCTCGAAAGAGGACTACGATCTGCGCCGGGCGGTGATGTTCCTAAAACTCATCCGATACAGCTATTCCAGTGGCGGAAAATCCTTCGCCTGTCAGCCGTTCAATGTTGCGATACTGTTTACCTTTATCGAGCAACTCAGCAAACGGCTTGCTAATACCGTCATAGAAAATCAGGATTTTGAGATGCTGATTAAGCACTACGACCGACCGGATGCTTTCTTCTACTGTGATCCTCCATATTTCACTAGCGAGTATGTGTACGAGTGCGAATTCACATGGAACGACCATGTGCGCCTGCATGACACACTGGCACAGACCAAAGGCAAATGGATGGTGTCCTATAACGACTGCCCGGAAATCCGTGAGTTGTACCAGAATTACAATCAATTTGGCTTTACCCGCATTCACACGATGGCGCAGAAATACGAAGCGGGAAAAGAATTCCCCGAACTGTTAATCGCCAATTATGATTTCTATGAACGAGAACGGCAGAAAGCAAGACAACTTACTCTGTTTGAGATGGAAAATGAGCTGAATGCTGAAGAAACCGAAAAAATCTTAAAGGAGTGTATCATATCATGCAAAATAAGAAAATAGGAACGAAAATGGTGCTGTTGTCTGTGCCACTTGAGTTGCTGATTGAAGTGGGTATTCTGACAGACGGCGTTCTTGAAATGTATACGGACGGAAACCTCCTTGTCATACGGAACACGAACGATACCGACGATTTCGTCTGCGATGGGGACTGCGAAACCTGCCCTTTATGCGAGATTGACTGCACGAATGACTGTGAGAGCTGTCCCTGTAATGTAGACTGCGACGATGCGGAGGTGGACAGATGAATACCATGTACCGCATCTTAGGTAGGCATGGTCGTATTACCATCCCGTATGAAATGCGCCAGCGCGTAGGTTTTTCCTTTAATGATGTGTTATCTTTCACCGAATCGGCAGACGGCAAAAGTGTAATTGTAAAGCGAGAAAAAATCTGTGATAGCTGCAAAAGAGAGAAATTACCCGACCGATGTGGCGACGAGATGACGCTTCTTGATTTTCTTAACGGTCTTTCAGAAGCCGAACAGCGCGCCGCCCTCATTCACCTATCCGTCAAATGGGCGGAAAAGCAAGGAGGAAACCTAAATGTCTGAACACACACCATTGTATATTTGGTCTTTGGAAGAAGCCGTGCGGAATAATGAAAGGGATTTGTGGCGTGAAAGCTACAAGGAAAACTGTGACTGTGCAAGAACCATCGAAAAGGCAATAAACAGCGCCTATGATTATAAAAATGCACGTCTGAATGACTGTGCCGAGCCTATTATTGAACAGTACGGTTTTGACCGCGTGAATTGGGTGCTTGCCAATACGGTTCAGGAGAAAATGGATGACGGCAGATTTTCGCAGAAAAACAAAACATGGGCAAGGCAGTTCTATATCCCGCACGAAGATGTCCGCTGGCATTTCTGTGTAGACGCGCATCCGGGGCTGACGAATATATTTATAGATCAAAACCGAAAACTTTGGCAGGAGCTTGATCTCTTCGACGTCTCTCACTGCGAATCCGAGCGGTATGGGCGGCTTAATTATGAAGGAAAGGTTCTTGTCCTTCGGGGAGATGTCTTAAAGGATCAGTATAAAACACCGGTGGATCAGTTGTTCCTTGCAGAAAGCGGATTTGGCTGCGCCCCCGGCGCAAGAGGCCGCAAGGTATTCGGGCGGTTTTTGAAAGACGGAGAAGAAACTCATTTTCAGCGAAACGACTTTATCGGAATACTGAAAATGGAGTATCTCCCCGAATGGGCAAAGGAAAAACTTAACGAGTTACAGCAGCCGGAGAAAATAGACGGCATGACGATGGGAGGAATGTAAATGCGGTTTCAAATTTATCAGATCAATTCCGACAGAGATAAGAACCGTGTCAAATTTATGGGATTGAAAGATATCAAAAAATTTCAGGGTGCAGCAAAGATTGACTCCGGCATTTATGACCGGGTGTTCATAGGAGATGCAGACTGCGAAAATCTTGAAGATATTTATAAGCTTTTTAATACGGAAGGTCATCGCCTGCACCGTGGACATTCCCTGTCCGTCAGCGATATTGTCACCACCGATGACGGCGCATTTTTCTGTGATAGGATCGGATTACAAAAGGTGGAATTTGATAAATCATCCGCCCATGTTCCCGACAATCTGATTCGTGTGCTTGTGCTGGAACCGCACCGTGCGCCGTATGAATCGGAAATACCGAATACGCTGGAAAGCCAGCAGCGTGCGGTTGACGGCTTGATTCAGTATATCGAGAACGAGGACAATACGGTTATCGTTATCAATGAAGAAGGCAAAATTAACGGTATGGAGGGCAACCGCCAGATTGAGGGAGATGTCCTTGTCGGCCCTGGCTTTATTGCCGGATTTTCCGGAGAAAGTATCTGTTCTCTTACCGATGAACAAATGCAGAGATTTGCAGAAAAGTTTGCAGAACCCGAAAAAATACCGACTGAAGAAATCGAATCGCGTGCAGGCTTCTTTTTTCAGGCATGGTAAAGGAAAGGAGAATTTAACCTATGGCAACAAAAAGAACTACTGCTCCGAAGGCAGCACAGAAACCGAAACTGCCCTCTGTTCAGGTGCGGATAGACAGGCTCAATGATTATGAAGGCAGTAATATCAAAGCCTTCGCCAGCGCCAACATCGGCGGTGCATTCGCCATTCACGGCATCAAGGTTGTAGATTCACAGAAAGGCTTATTCGTATCCATGCCCTCCAACAGTTATATCAATGCGGAGGGCAATAAAAGATACAGCGATGTGTTTCATGCCGTGACTGCGGAGGCGAGAACCGAGCTGAACGAAAAGGTAATGAAAGCCTACGAGCAGGCACTGGAAGAACAGCAGGACGAGTCTGAGGACGAATCCGAGGAAGAATCACAGGGCATAACACCGAATATGTAGCACTTTTTCGGAGTCTCAAAAAAGGTCTGGACTTTTGTGCTTTTTTTGGTATGCTTGTGGTTAAAGGAAGGTGAACAGACATGAAAAAACGAATATTTGCCGCAGTTTTATGCGGAGTCCTCATTGCAGGTCTTGCCGGATGCGGAAATACCGCAGAAAAAGAAAAGAAAGAAAATCTGGGCAGTACGGTGACAGCGAATATAACATCGGACAACGAAGAAGGCGGAGACATCCCTGCCGAGTCGGATGAATCGGAGAATCCGGCAGCCAGCGCCTCCAAACCGCAGATACCGGCAGAAGAAAAAGAGAGTCCGGCAGAAATCTCTTCCCCAGAGCAGACTTTTGAATCAAGAACGCCTGCACAGCCGGAAGAACAAAAGCCTGCCTCGTCCCCGCCTGCTCTGACCGAACCTCCGAAACGGAATCCTCAGTCTACAGAGCCGCCGAACTCCACAGAATCGAAACCGTCTGTTCCCGACAGAACAGAAGTACAGGGATTGACGGCACAATATATTAACGAATACCGCAGCACTCCGATGAAGGTACTTCCCGGACTGACTCAGGTTGCAGAATATCGCAGCCGTCAGTTGATTACAAACTTTTCACACGATGAAGATTTGGACGTCTGCACGCAGCTTCAATACGGCGAGTATGTGGATATGGGAAAATATGGATACCCCGAAGACAGCTATTACCGTGGATTCAACCGTGAGGCAATCGCCAAAGGCAATTGGGCAGGTACAGCGGATGATATCGCAAGGAAAATTGCTGAAGGTTTCAAAAACAGCATGAACCACTGGAAATATCTCGGCAGCGATGAGTACAGGTATATGGCGGTCGGCTGCACGTATGACGCAGCAACCTGTATGTGGTACTGCTGCGTGTGCATCTCTTCAGAAAACTACGGCGGATAAAATCATAAACCAATATGCATCAAACTATGGAATCTCTGAAAACTCAGAGGTTCCTTTTTTATTTTAAATCAGAAAGGAACGGATACCATGAATCAGAAAAAAAGATTTTCACATCGCATAGCTGCGATTGCAATGGTAGTCATGATGGTTTTGACTGCATTGCCTCTTACGGCGTTTGCGGCCCCTGCATCCGACATCCCTCAAGAAATGCTGGATAGCAGCATTCTCCGTGCGCTGGAATATACCGGATATGATGTTCAGACACAGAAAAACAATGGCACGATTTATCAATCAGGTCATTACGGATCGAAATTGGCCACAAATGCACCGAACATCCTCTCGAATATTTCCTATGGACTTTCCTTGTCCGGCAAGGAAACCATTAGCGATAGTTCTACTATTACAGGACTTGCGCCGAATATTACAAAATTTGAGCAGTACGGTTTATGCTGTGCTTCATTTGTGACTTATTTCATCTGCAATTATCTTCCGAACATTGAAGGCGTGGATACAAGCCTTGTTACCGACGCCGTCCAAGCCACCGGACTAAATTCTCAGTCGGTTGTCACATGGCAGAATGCACTGAACGAGCTGGCGGATGAGGGTAAAATCGAAAAGGTCGGCACAAGTTCCTCTAATGTGGACTACAGCCGGCTTGTCCCCGGCGACGTTATTATTTTCGGAAATTCTACCAACATCCATGTGCATATCGCAATCTATGCCGGAACCTATAGTGGACAGCATTTTATAATCCATGTTGGGAATGAGCGTGGCCCAGAGATATCCACCGTGGAGGGTATGGGACATGCCAGTAACGGCGATAAAGCTTCATTTCCAAACGGTTTTTATCATTTACCGGAAGACTACTTCGCAGATGATGGCGCTATTGAGGTGTACAAAAAGAGCGATACCGGCAAGGCGCTTGCAGGCGCGGTCTTTCTCGCTGTGAACACGCAGACAGGGAAAAAATATGAAATTGGCCCTACCGATAGCAACGGTTATGCCAAGAGTGAGGATAAAATCCCTTACGGCACTTACAAAATTACAGAAACCGTATTTCCGAAGAATTATCAAAGCAGCGGAAAATCCGAATGGACGGTGACGCTGGATAAAAACACACCGAATGCCACCATTACAATCCATGCTGTAAACGAGGAAATTCCTGGCTCTGCGAAAATCGTAAAAACCTCCGAGGATGGAAAAGTGGACGGCATTCGCTTCCATATCAGCGGCAATGATGTGAGCAAGGATGTCATAACCGGAAGTAACGGAGAAATTCAGATCGACAACCTCCGTCCTGGTATATATACTGTGACCGAGCAGTCCTATGAGCAGTATGAACCACAGGAGGTTCGCAGAGTAACGATTGTATCCGGTCAGACCTCCACCGTCAATTTCAGCAACAAGCTGAGGCGCGGTGATTTGATAGTCACCAAAACCTCGGAGGACGGTCTTGCGGAGGGCATGAAATTTCATCTTTACGGCACCTCGTTCTCCGGTCTTACAGTGGATGAATACGCTGTTACCGACAGCACGGGCGTAGCGAAATTTACGGACGTCCTCATTGGGACGGGCTATGTGCTTTCCGAGGTGGATACGCCAATCCGTTATGTCATCCCCGACAATCAGGTGACAGCAGTGGAATGGAATAAGGTAACGAATAACAGTTTCCACAATATCCTCAAAAAATTCCAGGTAACCGTCACCAAGTCGGATTCCGAAATCGGAACGCCGCAAGGTGATGCTTCCCTTGCCGGAGCGAAATATGGTATTTTCAAGGGCGACCAGCTTATCGACACCTATTGTACTGATGCCAATGGTCAGTTTACTACAAATTTTTATGTCTGTGATTCGGATTGGTCAATTCGTGAGATTGAACCGAGCGAAGGTTACCTTTTGAACGAAACTATTTACCCTGTGGGCGCAGAGCCGGAACTTTATACGATTGAATATAACCTTACGGCAAACGATGTCTTGGAAACTGTCAGAAAAGGAAAGATTACCCTTATCAAACACTGTGATGACGGATCGACACAGATCGAAACGCCGGAAACCGGCGCTGAATTTGAGGTATATCTGAAATCCGCAGGCTCTTATAATGCCGCCCAAAGCAGCGAAAAGGATTACCTTGTCTGCGATGAAAACGGTTTTGCCCAGACCAAAGACCTGCCGTATGGCGTATATACGGTTAAGCAGACCAAAGGCTGGGAAGGCAAAGAGATGATGCCTGCCTTCGATGTGTTCGTAAATGAGGACGGCAAAGTTTACCGTTATCTCATTAATAACACCACCTTCCAGTCTCTCATCGAAATCGTTAAAAAAGATATGGAAACTGGAAAGATTATCCCGGCTGCAGGCATCGGCTTTAAGGTGAGAAACGCCGATACCGGCGAATATGTCGTGCAGCACGTCAACTACCCAACACCTGTGGATATTGATACCTATTATACCGATACCACAGGCAAACTCATGATGCCTGAAAAACTCCCGTATGGAAATTACGAACTGGTTGAGGTACAGACCTGCTATGGATATGTCTTAAGCTCAGAGCCTGTGCCTTTTGTTGTTGATGGAACAGAAGCTATTGTAACGGTTGAAAAGCATAATATTGCACAGAAAGGCACGATCACGGTCAGCAAGTCCGGCGAGGTGTTCTCTTCCGTATCGGAATCAAATGGCATCTATCAGCCGATCTATTCGGTATCCGGTCTTGCAGGTGCAGTTTATGAAATCACCGCCGTGGAAGATGTTTATACTTTGGACGGTACACTCCGCTATTCTGCCGGAGAGGTGGTAGCGACAATCATCACAGGCAAGGATGGCACTGCTACAAGCGAACCGCTGTACCTCGGCAAATTTGAAATCAAAGAAATTGAAGCACCGCATGGCATGGTGCTGAATCCAGAACCGCAGACGGTGGAGCTTGTCTATGCCGGACAGGAAGTGGAAATTACATCCGTCTTTTCCGCATTCTATAACGAGCGCCAGCGTGTGCAGATTGACCTTTCCAAAGTATTGGAGCAGGACGAGAAGTTCGGTATCGGACAGAACGGCGAAATCCTCTCGGTACAGTTCGGCTTGTATGCAGCCGAGGATATCACGGCGGCAGACGGCATGGCTATCCCGAAGGACGGTCTTATTGAAATTGCTTCCTGTGATGAAAACGGCAAAGCTGTTTTTGCGACAGATCTGCCGATCGATGCAAAGCTCTATGTGAAGGAATACAGTACCGATGAGCATTATCTCATCAGCGATGAAACCTATCCTGTGGAATTTGCTTATGCAGGACAGGAAACGGCAGTTGTCAGCATTTCCGTAAATGACGGTCAGCCGATGAAGAACAAGCTCATCAGAGGCTCGGTCATCGGTAAGAAGATTGACGAGAACGGCTTTGTCGTCTGCGGCGCGACCTTCGGATTGTTTAAGGCAGACGAAACGGAATTTACTGAGGATACGGCTATTCTTACCGCCGAGTCCAATGAAATCGGTATATTTGGCTTTGAAAATGTACCGTTCGGAGATTGGGTAATCCGTGAATTGAGGCCCGCCCCTGCGTTTGTCTTGAACGAATCTGTCTATCCGGTGACCATCTCTGAAAACGAGGAAATCGTAGAGATTGAAATTGAAAACCGTTTTATTGTCGGCAGCGTACAGACAACAAAGGTAGATGCGGAATATCCCGACCATCGGCTGACCGGAGCCGTGTTTGAAGTCTATGTAGATGTGGATGGCGATGAGAAATTCAATGCGGAAATTGACAAGGTCATCGGTGAAATGACGGAAATGGAAGACGGCGTATACCGTATGGATGAGCTTCGTTATAACGGATATTTCCTCCATGAGAAATCGGCGCCGGAAGGCTTCCTCAGAGATGAGAATTACTATTATTTCGAGATTCGCACAGACGGTGAAACCGTAGCTGTGGAGAATGAGGCAGGCGTTGGCTTTACAAATAAGCCGATCACCGGAGAACTGGAACTCATCAAGAAGGACATTTCTAATGGAGCTCTTCTGCCCGATGCAGGCTTCCGCATCAGGAATGAAAAAGGTGAAATCGTAGCGGAAGGTTATACCGATGAAAATGGTATTGCCAAATTCACACTCCGTTACGGAAAGTACACCTATGAGGAATTCGACGCACCGGATGGATATATCCTTGATAAAACGTCTCATGCGTTTGAGATTATAGAGGACGGACAGATTATCAAGGCAGAAATGACCAATGAGAAAAAGCCTGTACTGGAAGTTCCGCAGACGGGTGATGAATCTAATCTCGGCTTCTGGATCGGGCTCGGTGCGGTTGCCTTGGGCGGTCTTGTTTCCTGCGGTATTATGTATTTTAAAAAGAAAAAGGATGACAATGAATGATGAAAAAGGTGTATATCTGCGCTCCGCTTGGCGGTAATGTACAGGATAATCTGGAACAGGTCAGGAAATACACCAAATATGCGCTTGTCTGCGGCACGGCTCCGGTCGTGCCGCATTTCTATGCGGAGTGCCTTAACGACAGCAACCCAAAAGAGCGCGAAATCGGGATGGCGGCGGGGCTGTCCCTGCTGTGGTTTTGCGATGAGATGTGGGTATTTGGCGATACCCTAACCGAAGGAATGCAGGGCGAGATACAGTTCTGCAAAAACCTCAATATCCGCACGAAAACAATCAGAGAAAAAGAGATTCAAAAAGTGTTAGGAGGAAATGCACAATGAAAAAGAAACCCTTAAAAATCCTTCTTTGTTTTGCGGTGTTGCTTGTGGTTATATCGGCGTCCACCCTTCCTATTTATGCGGAAGGTGCGGAGGGCAATGTGGCAGGAGCGATTGAAAACACATGGACGCAGGCACAGACGCAGATCAAGACAGTCGTCAACAATGTGATCTTTCCTGTGGTGGATATGATTCTGGCCATTCTATTCTTTGTAAAACTCGGCACAGCGTACTTTGATTACCGCAAGCACGGACAGTTTGAATTCACGGCTCCGGCGATTTTATTCGCCTGCTTGATTTTCACGTTAACTGCGCCGTTATATATCTGGACAATTTTATAAAACACGGATGGGAGGATATGAGCGGTGGTAGTTTTTCATAAATACGAAGTCCGAGTCAAACCCGATACCTCTCCGTCACTCACCTTGTATGCACCCGACTGGGAAAGCCTGGAGCAAAATGCAGATTACAGGCAGCTTGTCGAGGAAAACCGCCCCTGTCGGTTCCAGCTTACCGATACACAGATATGGTATCACAACGGTGAGGACAACCGAGATGCAACGGAAGAAGAAATCTCTGAATGGACAAAGGATAGCAGTTATGTTTTTATGCCGCAGATAGAAATTCTCTCTCCTACGTACCATTATATATCCCACGGGGACGAAGCTATCCTTGCTCCACTTAGAGAAAAGCTGCAAAACGATTATGCAGAATACCTTGCCGAGTGGGAAACGGCCTACAGCGATAGCCGCGATGCGCTTATTTCACGAATCGGCGAAATCTGCACTGTGAAAACCGTATATGATAATCTTCTGAATTGTTGCGACTATTACCCGCAGGCATATATGAAGGAATTGGCGGAAGAAGAAAAACCTCTTCGCATAATGGCGTATTTTTATGACCAATCGGGACGGTTTGCTATAGAGCCGGAAGCAAACAGAATATTGGAAATGATGGAGAGAAAATGTGATGATATTGGTAAATATTATGCTGCGGAAGAACGGACGGCGCATATAGATGACCACGAACAGCTAATGACAATTCTGGACGAAAATCTCGACCGTGAGAATCTCGTCAATGAACAGAGATGGCAGTCGCTTGACTTCGATGAGATTCTGAATAAGGCTGTAGAAATTCATACTATGCGGCAGTTTTATAACACTCTGCGGAATGAAAAGGTGTTCTATCCGGCAGAACGGTTAGATATAGCGGCAAGGTTTGCAGAACCGATGCAATTTGACCAAGACAGGTTGGTTGGAGACAGAGAAATATGTTGCTGTACGCTGGATGAAATCGACAGCATTTTACCACAGATGTACCCCGATACTGTGCCAGAATCGAATCCCTGGAAAAATCTTTACGAACCGGAATCTCCGCAGAACAAACAGGATGCTCAAACAGAAAATTCTCGATTGCCTCCTTTTGCTGTTGCAGACGGGAAAGAACAGGAATATCAACATTTAAAAGAACAGAACGGATCGGATTTTTATAGAGCTGGCATTATGCAGTATCTTGAAAGATGGGCTTCCATGATGGAAAAGGAAATAGCAGGCGGTGCGACAGTAGCGGAAGCAGCGCAAAGAACCCAATACGAAGCTGATGAGGGCTTGGGAATTACTGGTTTTATGTATGGCTATGCGGTGGGGACTCTGAGCGAATTCTGGAAATATGGTAAAGAACTTCGTGCATGGCATAATCTGCAATATGACTATGCCGGAGAAGGCGTTGTTAATCCTGCCATCCTTGAGATGCCGGATCATGAGGATAAACCAGAGGAAACCGGCGATATGGAGCAACTGGAAATGACTATGTGAAAAGCGGGATACTACGATTGCATACACATTTACTCGCAGCGGACGTCTCAGCTTTTGATGGGATATCCGTTGACTTTTCAAAAAAGAGAGGTGAACCTACCTTATGTTTGACTGGTTAAGAGATTTAGTCATCAGTATATTAGAAACAATCAGCAGCGGTTTTGACATGATCGGAACGCAGCTATCAAGCGCCATATGGGATACCATGCTGCAGTGGATGTACAAAACTGTATACGGCGCGGTCGCGGACTTTTTCACATATATGGGCAACATGGGAGCTGATCTGTTTGACCTTGCATGGATACAGGCGTCTATCCGGCTTTTTACGCTGTTCGGGTGGGCGTTGTTTATCGCGGGTACGGTGGTGGCTGTATTTGATGTGGCCATAGAGTACCAGAACGGCCGGGCAAGCATAAAGACCACTGCCATTAATATTCTCAAGGGCTTTTTTGCCTGTTCGCTCATCGGTATTGTGCCGGTCGAACTGTATAAATTTTGTATTACCCTGCAAAACACTTTCTCCCATGACCTTGCCTCTGTGTTGGCAGGTACAGAAACGCTTGATCTATCCCAGCAAAGCCTAAGTGTTCTTACAGGCAGCTATTTAGTATCGGAAGAAGTGCGTGTTAATCTTTTTAACATTCTATCTCTTATAGCTTTCGCTTACTGCGTTATCAAAATATTTTTTGCTAACATTAAAAGAGGCGGTATCCTGCTGATTCAAATGTCGGTGGGGGCACTGTATATGTTTTCCGTTCCGAGAGGATATACGGACGGCTTCAATCAGTGGATGAAACAGGTGGCAGCTATCTGCCTCACAGCATTTATGCAGACAACGCTTCTGTTTCTTGGTCTGCTCACTTTTCCCGGCGATATGCTCCTTGGCCTTGGCATTATGCTGGCGGCAAATGAAGTGCCGAGGATTGCCCAGCAGTTTGGCCTGGACTCTTCGGTCAGAGTGAATATGATGAGCGTTGTTCACGCAACGACAACAGCGGTCAATCTGACGCGCTCGGTTGCAAGGGCAGCTGGTAAATAACGGGGGTACGGCATGAAAGAAGATAAAGAATTAGAACGCAGTGACATAAAGATCGGTTCGGATTTAGAGATTAATACGGACGAAGAAACAATCACCGCTTATGTTGAAACATGGTTCGATGTGGATGCCAAATTCGGCACTCATGTGTTGGAAAATGACAACGAATGGCTGAATTCGTATGCAGAATATCATCCAAAGACTGGAGAACTGAAAATGATGTATCAGGTTAATCGGGATGGCAATAGTGATTTTTTTGACTATACTCCCTCTGAAAACGAAAAGGCACTTGTGGTTGCCCTGATGGAAGAGCAGTGTCAAAAAGATGGCGGCTGCTCACTCAAAGAGCTGTATGAAAAATGCGGTGATAATATGACGATGGGAGGAATATGATGACAAGTTATCTATATCCTCAGAACCTCAAAGCTACAGCAAACCTATGGATGTGGGGATTACGGGATTTCACGATTTTATGTATTGCTGCACTGCTGTCGGTGGTAATACTGGTGCAACTCCGGTTTTTGATTCCGGCAGCGGCAACTCTGTGCTTTGGTTTTCTGACTATCCGCATAGATGATACTACCGTCCTTGACTTTATCCGGTATGCTGTGCGGTACTTTATCAGCACACAGCAATATTTTGAATGGAGATGAGCAGACAGAGCCATTATAGAAACTCTCTGTGGCACTTAATTCGCATACGAAGGCCAGATGATAATTTTTATTTCGTGCTTGCGGGTAAACAACAAAAGGAGAAGCAGTATCCCAAGATATCGGGATAACAGTGTAATCGAAAATCGATTAACGGAGGTGAATACTCAGTGACTAAGGCAAAAGAAAAACAGCAGAAAAAGAAAAAAGGACGCTCAACGCAGGAACTGATGGGTCTCAGGTCTTTTACGAAATACGGTCTTGGTACCAATAAAGGTGAACTGCTTTTTTACCTTGTTTCACCCACTAACATCTCGGTGCTGTCCCACGCCAATATCGAAATCAAAATCCGGCATCTGATGATGATACTGTCAGCAATTCCGAACATCGAAATCACCTGCACTGACTCCTGCGAGTGCTTTGATGATAACAAAAACTATCTGCAAATGCGGTTCTCACAGGAGCAGAACCCGAAGGTACGGAAAATTCTGAAAAAAGACGTGGAAATGCTTGACCATGTGCAGGCTGAAATGGCGACCGCAAGACAGTTTTTGTTTATCATGCGTTGCAAGGGAATGAAACCGGATCAGATATTCAATACAGCTAACCGCACGGAAAAGGTAATCTCCGATCAGGGCTTTGAGGTACAGAGAATGAAAAAAGCAGATATCAAACGGTTTCTTGCCATTTATTTCGAGGCAAGTATGAATGGCGACCAAATACCCGATACGGACGGGGAACAATTCTATGAAGGCGAAGATGACCAAGAAACAAAAGATTAGTACGGGAATTATTCTGTTCTGCTGTCGGCGATTCTCGCCGCCATAGGACGGACAGCACACCCACATACACACAGCAGTTCCTATCGTTCTCCATTTATTACGGGAGCAGAAAAGGCGGCAGGCTCTTAGTCCCTGCCGTAAGCAGATAAGATTGTAACATTTTCTTGTCTGCACTATACTACATTGACAATAGGGGTTAAAACGGGGTATAATATAATTGATAAACGGAGGTGGTAGGGATGCAGGATAACGAGATTTTGAATCAAATAACGTTGCTGACAGCAAAAATCAACGAACTGCCGAAAGGATATATCTCGAAGAAATCCATAGGCGGGAAGCTGTATTTTTATCATCAGTGGTCTGAAAAAGGTCAGAAACAAAGCAAGTATCTGAAGGATGATGAGATTGAAGCGATTTCCGAGCAGATTGCGCTACGGAAAGAATTGCAGGAGCAGCTTCGTACCCTGCGTCAGACTCCCAAAACTGCTGCGAAAGACAGCGGTAGAAAAATTAAAATACGAAATGAGGTGAAAAATATGAAATGTACCTTAATGCATAAAAGGACGGCTGTCGCTGAAATCGAGCTGGACGATGTTACCGGATTTATACAGAAAATCAATACGGTGTATGCACCGGAGCATCTACCGGTCGGCGTGCCTACGCGCAGAGGCGTTGCAGATCGTGCAGCACTCAACGAGTGGTGGACGGATCGTTCTATTCCAGCAAGCCGTTCCGGCATCCGCGAGGCACTGGAAATGCTGGATATCTCCAGCACAAAAATGCTTCTTGTTCGTTGTTATGGACTCAGCCTCTCCGATCAATATTGGATCTGTCCCGAAAATTCCGGCCTCACTTGGGATCAGGTAAACTTTTTCGATAACGACTTCTCAGACGATATCGGCGATGTGCTGTTTGGGATGAACAAGAAGCCGAATGCTTTGGATTTCAGCTCTCCTGATAATACATCGGACGGTAACCTGAAGAAAAGGTGGAAGATCATCGACGGCAAGCGCTGTCTTGTGAAAGGAGGTTCTAACCCATTCCGCCAGCAGCCTTTTAATGAAGTGATTGCAGCCGGAATTATGGAACGGCTCGGCATCCCCCATGTGCCGTACACGGTCACATGGAACAAAGGTGCGCCATATAGTGTGTGTGAGGATTTTGTCTCAGAAAACATCGATCTTGTCCCCGCATGGCGCATCATACAGACGCAGAAAAAGGATAACAGCACCTCAGTATACCAACATTTTATAAGCTGCTGCAAGGCGCTCAGCATAAAGGATACTGTGCCTTTCCTCGACCGTATGATTGTGCTGGACTATCTTATCGCCAACGAAGATCGGCATCTGAACAACTTTGGTGTGCTTCGGAATGCGGAAACGCTGGAGTGGATTGGCTTCGCCCCAATTTACGACAGCGGATCTTCCCTCGGCTACGATAAGGTGGTCGGACAAATCCGTGCGGAGCGAGATATAGAATGTAAACCTTTCAAAAAGCACCATGCCGAGCAGCTAAAGCTGGTCTCCGACTTTAGCTGGATTGATTTTGACAGGCTTGCCGATGTGGATGAACTGATTATAAAGACACTGTCCGCCGATGACGCAAAGGAATATATGGATGATGACCGGATCAAAGCCATCGCGGAAACGGTCAACCGCCGCATTCAGAACCTTATGCAGTTCTCTATGACGCGTGCTCCGATACAAACCGATTCCACCGAGGATGATGTGGAAGAAAACATCGCAGAGGATTATTCCCCGAAGACGACCATGTAACCCCCACAATACAAATAGAATAAACTTACCAATCAGTCGTTTTGCGGTTCGCAGGACGGCTGATTTTTAATACTTTCCTCTGAACCGCAATTACGGCGGAAGGAGAAAAAATGTTTAAAAGAAACCCAAAGGCGCTGACGCCTGCGGAGATGGAAGTCATCCGTACAAAAGACTTCTTCGATTGTATCCTGCCCGGCACAATTAAGTTCCTCTCCGACCATTATATCGTGGGTGATAGTTATCGCTGTGTGTGGGTAGTCAGAGAATATCCGCCCTCTACTGAAGAACAGGCAATTCTCAGTCAGCTTGCCGACCGCAACGGCGTAACGCTCCGCATCTATCACAGACTTGTGGAATCTATGGAGCAGAGGAAAATCATTCAGAATGCTACCCGGAAAAACAAGCTCATGTCCGGTGGCAACGATGTCAACGAAACCATTGAGGCGGAAGGCAATCTGCAGGATGTGGTAGAACTTCTCGCCAATCTTAGAAAGAACAAAGAGCCGCTTTTGCACTGTTCGGTATTTATTGAACTGAAAGCAAAGAGCATGGACGCGCTGAAAGAATTGCAATCGGAGATTGCAATGGAACTGACGCGCTCCAAGATTTCCGTAGATAGGCTGACACTTCGGCAAAAAGAGGGCTTCCTCTCAGTTCTGCCTGTAGGCGCGAATCAGTTTGGTGCGCAGTATGAACGAGTCCTGCCTGCCAGTTCAGTGGCGAACCTCTATCCGTTTAATTTCAGCGGAAAAACCGATCCGCAGGGTATCTATATCGGCAGAGATAAGTTCGGCACGAACATCCTCGTGGATTTCGATCGCCGCAGTGAGGATAAGACCACAAGCAACATCCTCATTCTCGGAAATTCCGGTCAGGGAAAATCATATCTGCTCAAACTGATTCTGACCAATCTCCGCGAATCCGGCAAATCGGTCGTCGTACTGGACGCCGAGGCGGAATATGAAGATTTAACGGAAGCTCTCGGCGGCTGTTATATCGACTTCATGTCCGGCGAGTATATCGTCAATCCTTTAGAGCCGAAAGCTTGGAGCGATGGAAATGACGGCGACAATGATCCCAATACGCCTGCGGCATTCCGAAAGGTAACAAGACTCAGCCAGCACATCGCCTACCTCAAGGACTTTTTCAGAGCCTATAAGGATTTTACTGATGTGCAGATCGATACCCTCGAAATCCTGCTCGCCAAGCTGTATGCCCGGTTCGGGATCTCCGATACCACCGATTACAATAAGCTGAAACCAATCGACTATCCCGTCATGGAGGATTTGTATAAGCTGTGCGAAGAAGAATTTATGACCTATGATAGCAAAAGAAAATACCTTTATACGGAAGAAACCCTGCAGGAGGTATGCCTTGGTATCCACTCCATGTGTGTGGGAACGGAAAGCAAATACTTCAACGGTCACAGCAACATCATCGATGACGAATTCCTCTGTTTCGGAGTCAAAGGTTTAATGGACACCAACCGCAGGCTGAAGGATGCCATGCTGTTCAACATTCTTTCCCACATGAGCAACCAGCTTCTCGGCAAAGGAAATACGGCGGCGGCAATTGATGAGCTGTATCTGTACCTCACCAACAAAACCGCCATTGAGTATATCCGAAACGCGATGAAGCGTGTGAGAAAAAAGGATTCGGCGATTTTGATTGCCAGCCAGAATATCAATGACTTCCTTATGCCGGAGGTCTGCGAGCTGACCAAGCCGTTGTTTGCTATCCCGACGCACCAGTTTATGTTCAACCCCGGTTCGATTGATTCCAAAGCATTTATCGACACCCTGCAGCTTGAACCGAGCGAGTATGAACTGATCAAATATCCCGAAAGAGGAACCTGTTTGTACCGATGCGGAAACGAGCGGTATCTGCTGCAAGTAATTGCACCGGAATACAAGTCAGCCATCTTCGGAAAGTCTGGTGGCCGCTGATGTCGGTAACGGTAGCGGCGGCACTCAAAAAGATTGCCGTATCGCTCCTCACCAATCCAAAAGTATTAAAAACCATCGGTGGAATTGTGCTTGGTATCATCATAATCATCGTTATGCCGGTTGTAGTGGTGGTATCTATTTTCAGCGGCGACATCAATATCGATACCGACCACCTCCAGCAGATGGTGGTAGAAAATATGTCTGTGGAAGAACGGGTAAAGCTGCAGTTTGTGGAAGATACCATGTACGCCATTGAGGATGAGATGATCGCCGCAGGTTTCACCGGCAGAGTAAAAGAAGCGCAGGTACTTTATGTGCTGGCACTCTCCGACCATGCGAGTGAATCGGATTTCGTCTCAAAGCTTATCGGCTGCTTTACAGCAGAGCAGACCGATGAGCAGCTCATTACCGCTATCAATTCTGCTTTCGGAACACAGCTCACCACCGACGATTTCAGAAAAGTTATGGACGGCATTCGTGAGATGTATATTGATACCTCCGGCTATACCGATCTTTCCACCAAGAACAATTTGGATTTGGCGGAATGGGCAAAGCGGGAGAAAAAATCCGACTGAGACTATTTATTCGGAACTTATGGCACGGTGCTGGACGAAAGCCTGCTCACAAGTAAAATCTCTATATCCCGATAAGGTCGGCGGGAACGAAGAATTCATCCGACAGAACTGATTTGGCAGACGAACCGCAGGCTGTGTTGGTCTCATCAAAGGCTACGGCTGGTACAACACAGAATCCCAAAGCACAGAGACCGGTACAAACGGAATGCCTGATATCAGTGCGGATGCCATGTATGAAAACGCCGCCGAAAAAGGCACGATAGACGCCATCCCCGAAATCCCCCGATCTCACCGTCTGGTAGCGAAAGTAGCTTCGTTCTGCGCGGCGGGCTTATCAAGACAGGTAATCCACAGAAAAAAGCTGTACGGTTCGCGGTGAATTTTTCAGTATGGATGATGTTCCTCTCCACTATATCCTTGGACGGCACGATGAATCGGTGAAAGAAACGTATTACGGATTTGAGCATGTGGAAGTGTTGTAAGGGAATATCCTGCGCTCGCTAATCAATATCTTCATGAAGCTGGAACATTGGAACAGCAGTTATGAAACACCACCAGAGGATGCTCCAATCCAAACGATATGAAAGGATGAAGCCTATGAAAAAAACAGCAATCACAATTTCCTACGATGAAGACAAAATGTCTGCCTTAAAACTTTATCTCGGACAGAAGAACAGCAGTACCGAAGATGAACTGACAAAGGCGCTCGATACGCTCTACACCAAAACGGTTCCCGCCGGAGTCAGAGAGTTTATTGACCTTCGATCCGGTGCATCTTCGGCATCAAATGCATCCAAGAAGAAATCGAAACCTTCTCCCCCTTCTGCTGTGGGCGCAGTCTCGTCCACGGAGGTGAAACAGGATGGAGGACATTGACAATTACACTGTATTTTAATGAGTACTGTTTCTATGCGTTGTCAGATGTGTTCGGTCAGCAAACTACCGATACGGTAGAAAACAAATTAGCTGAAGTTTTCGATATGTTTTATCAGGAGTATGTTCCCGAAGAACAAATCTGTCCGGATGGATACAAGGCTTCCATTATGAATATCTGAGGTGCAAGAGGATGAAAAACAAACAAATCGGAACATTCGTTTTGTCTTCCTTGAATTTTTTGCTTTTTTATGATATATTAAACAATACGCATACAGGAAAGTGAGGTGAGCAGATATGGATTACAAATTGCTTCTAAGACTGAAAGAAACAGCAGAAGAAAAACGAAGTGAACTTTCCCCGGAAGTGCTGTCAAGTTTTGAAAACAGCTTCAACATCGAATACGCACACAACTCTACCGCTATTGAGGGAAACACGCTGACGCTGATTCAGACCAAGGCGATTATTGAGGACGGACTCTCAGTGGGCGGAAAAGAACTCCGTGAAATTTATGAGGTCGCAAATCATGCAAAGGCATTTGCCTATGTGCAGAAATGTGTCGCTGAGGGTAAACCGCTTGACGAAAACATCGTCAAGGATATCCACTCTCTGCTCATGGAAAATATATTGGTCGGCGGTGTGTACAGGGATGTGGAAGTGAGGATCACCGGCGCAGGCCACAAGCCTCCCGCACCGAGCGATATGTACCGTCAGGTTAAAAACTTTTTTGCAGACCTGCCGTACAAGCCCGAACTCAACGCCGTTGAACTTGCGGCATGGACTCATGCCGAGTTTGTGAGAATCCATCCTTATACAGACGGCAACGGAAGAACCTCCCGAATGATCATGAACTATCAGTTGTTGTCAAACGGTTTTCTCCCCGTCTCTATTGCAAAGGAAAACCGTCTGGAATACTTCGAGGCGTTGGAAGCCTATGCTGTGAACGGCGACCTTGCCCCCTTTGCAGAGATGATCGCCGGACTGGAACAGCAGCGACTGGAAGAATATATTGCCATCGCAGAGGAACAGGTGTCGAGCGATAGTCCGTCACTTGGAATATAAAAGTGAATATCACAGATCAGACCGTAGGATTTATTCCTGCGGTCTTTTTTGTCCCCGCTGTGAGCCAACCTGTCACCCTGTGTAGGGCATTTCGGGCAAAATTCCGGGGCGCAAAGCGGACAGCTTTCCGGCCAGAACTACAGGGTCGAAAAGCAAGCAGGTGAAAAGCGAGGGGTTGCTAAAGCCCCCTCGCAGGTTCACAGCGGACGGCAACGCCGACCGCTTGGGGCTTTTCGGGCAATCCGAGGCAGCCTTCAAAAGGGGTTGCTATGAGGTATTGTCGGAAATAACGGGGTTACAGCATAGATGACTACCCATGATTACAGCGTTTTCAGAGGGGTTGTATCTTGTAATCTCAGATATTTTATAAACAAAGAGGTTGCGTATATATTTTAGGTGTAGCCTTTCGAATTGAGGTGACGCATATGCCCAAGCCAAAGGGTAAAGAAAAGTTTCCGCTGTGGGCGAAACCGGAAACGCTAAAAAGTATAAAGGAATACTATCGCTCGGACAACTGCAAAAGCCAGTCAGAATTCATTGAAAAGGCGGTACTGTTCTATCTCGGATACCTGACAGCGAAAAAACCGAAATCTTTTCTGCCCAATATGTTTATCTCCACAATGAAAAGTATTGTCTTTGAGAGCGACAGCCGCACCAGCCGTCTCCTGTTCAAAATTGCCGTGGAGCTTGCCATGCTCCAGAATATCATAGCAGCGACCAACGACATCGATGAGATTACTTTGGAGCGCCTGCGCGGCGAATGCGTTAAGGAGGTCAAGCGTTTGCAAGGCACACTCAAACTCGATGATGCGGTTGACTGGCAGAAAGGATAACGATATGGAGAAAGAAAAAATTAGAGAATACGCAGAGAGCATCCGAAAGGAACTGCATGAACTGGTGGATAGACAACTGGATGATTTTGTGAAGCGGATAAAAAGCGAAGAACAAAATGGACGTGCTGATATTGTGAGGTCATTGGATATGCCTGCATTTTCTTTCAAAGGAACAAAACCTGTCTCGGTATACCTGCCCGATGGTGAAAAAATATCATGCAGGACATGGCGGGAAGCAGCCGCTATTATTTTGCGGGATTGTGATAAAGAGCAACATGGAAAATTACTTGATATCAGCGAAAAGGTGTTTGGACGCAGCCGAATCATCCTCGGAAAGACGGATGAAGGCATGAACAGACCTATCAAAATCAATGATGGCATTTATTTCGAGTCTTATTTTGATACGGAGTATCTTCTGAAGATGATGACAGAAAATGTGCTGAAAAAAGTGGGCTATGACTATAGTGCTGTCCAAATACAAATCCGTAAGCAGGAAGAAGCCTTCTCTTTGGATGGTGAAGCTGTGCAGGATAACATGGAAGAACTGCGAAAGGAAGAAACGGACGAGGAACAGGGCTTCCTGCTGATGATATGAGGTGAACATCTGTGGCGAAGCTGATTACCAAGTTCAAATTCATCCGCCCTGGCGATAAGGCCGGAGGGTATCTGAAATATATCGCTACCCGTGAAGGCGTAGATAAAATAGATGATTCCAAAAAGTATCTTCCGGTATCAGCAAATCAGAAAGTTTTGATTGAAAAAATCCTCCGTGATTTTCCCGACTCAAAGGATATGCATGAGTACGAGGATTATATCCATACGCTGACGGTGGGAGCAGCTTCGGAATTTATTACCCGTGCGCTGGAGGATAACGCACAAGAAATGATGACAAGCAAGACCTATGCCGACTACATTGCTACCCGTCCGAGGGCGCAGCGGTTCGGTTCACATGGACTGTTCACAGATGACGGCGTGGAAATCAAGCTTGCCAGTATTTCAGAAGAACTGAATCTTCATCAGGGAAATGTGTGGACGGCAATCCTGTCCCTGCGGCGAGAGGACGCCGAAAGGCTTGGCTTCGATGATGGACACCGATGGCGAGATATGCTGCGGGCACAGACGGAAACTCTGGCTAAAAATCTGAAAATCCCAATGGAGCATCTGCGCTGGTTCGCCGCCTTCCATAATGAAAGTCATCATCCCCATGTGCATCTCGTTGCCTACTCAACCATTGAGAATGAAGGCTACCTCACCAAGCAGGGAGTGAAGCATCTGCGCTCTTCCTTTGCAAAAGACATCTTTGCCCAAGACCTGCTCTGCGTTTATGAAAAACAGACGGAGCATCGGGATGCGCTGAAGGCTGAAAGCCGAAAGCTCATCGGAGAAATGGTTGAGAAAATCAATACCGGAGCCTACGACAATCCCGCTGTGGAAAATCTGCTGTTGAAGCTTGCCGGCCGGTTATCCAAGACAGGTGGCAAAAAGCAGTACGGGTATCTCAAAGCAGATGTCAAGGATATCATTGATTCCATTGTGGATGAGATCGCAAAGGATAAGCGAATCGCCGCTCTCTATGGCCTGTGGTATCAAAAGCGTGAAGAAGTGATTCAGACCTACACTGAGGCTTTGCCGGAGAGGATTCCGCTGTCGCAAAGCAAGGAGTTCAAATCCATAAAAAACGCGGTAATTCAGGAGGCGTTAAACATTACGGCAGAGCGTGTAATGGATAAGGAAACCACTGATGATGATATCCCTGCACCAAAATATGCGGAGGACGAAGATCAGGACAGTACCGACAGCGAACCTGTCGAATCGGATATGCTGGAATCTTCCTATTACGGCGGCAGTAAAAAGACTTGGTGGACGGACGAATACAAGGAGGCGAAAAATTGTCTTTACGGCACCAAAACTTCGCCTTCTGATTTCACATATGCTCTTAAACTGATGGCAGCGGAAGCAAGGCGCGGAAACGGTTTTGCGATGCACGACCTCGGTAGAATGCATCTGTTGGGAATTGGATGTGATAAGGATGAAGAAAAAGCACAGGAGTGGTTTAGGAAAGCATTTGCTGCTTTTACCTCCAAAGAACAGACAGAAAAAAAGAAAGATTACTTCCAATATCGGATCGGAAAGCTATACGCATTCGGATACGGAGTGGAGCAGGACTACACGAAAGCTGCAGAATGGTATAAGAAAGCGGTCATCGAAACTAATCCTTTTGCCGCATATTCTCTCGGCAGTCTCTATCTGCGCGGTCAAGGTGTAGAGCAAAATGACGCGATGGCATTCTCTCTTTATAAACTGGCAGCGAACCATGAGGAAAAACCAAATGCTTATGCCATGTATGAGTTGGGACGGATGTATAAAGACGGGATCGGCACAGCGCGGGACAAGAGCGAATCTGCCAAATGGTATACGATGGCATACAACGGTTTTCTTTCCATCGAGCAGAGCATGGCGGATGATAGGCTGTACTACCGTCTCGGACAGATGAATCTGACCGGAATAGGTACCGAGAAAAATCTGATTCGTGCAAAGGAATACTTTGAGAAAGCGGCAGAACTGGATAACGATGACGCCCGGTATGGTCTCGGCAGGCTGTATCTCAACAAGGATTTTGCGGAACATAATTCCTATACGGCGATCGACTATTTCATTACCGCCGCACAAAACGAACACGCCTATGCACAGTACGCCCTCGGTAAACTGTTTCTCAAGGGTGAGGATATTCCTAAAAATCCGATATATGCGCTGGCATGGCTGGAAAAAGCAGTGGAACAAGAAAACAGCGCCGCCGAATATCTTCTGGGCAAAACGCTCCTGCTCGGCGAAGAAACCGAACAGAACATAGGGCGTGGAACAGATCTGCTTTCAAAAGTAGCAGAGGATGGAAACGAATGTGCTGCATACACCCTTGGTAAAGCCTATCTGGACGGAACAATCTTGTTGCAGGATATTCCGAAATCGATAGAACTTCTGATGCAGTCCGCAGATAAGGGTTTCACGCCTGCAGAGTATCTCATGGGAAAGCTGTTGTATCGTGGTGAGGTAATTCCGCAGGATATTGAAAAAGCACTTTTCCATCTGGAAAACGCCGCAGAAAAAGAAAATTCCCACGCCGCCTACCTTGCCGGAAAAATCCGGCTGACCGAGGAAGGCTTCAAAGATATTTCAAAAGCAATTCATCTGTTCCGGCTGGCCGCTGAACAAGGAGATGACTATGCGGAATACCAGCTCGGTAAACTATATCTCTATGGCAAGGATGTAGAACGAGATTACGAGCAGGCTATCCGCTGGCTAACTGCTTCCGCTGAACACGGCAACCAATATGCCGTACAACTCCTGCACAGTATCCGCGGTAACCGAAACTGGACAGCGGCGATGGGGGCGCTTCGGCTTCTGCATCACATCTCCCAGATGATACAGAATCGTCTGGAAGATGAACGCAAGGGCAAAGACGGGATTATCATCGACCGCAAGCTACGTCGGAAGATTGAAGAAAAGAATCAGGCGCTGGGGATCAAGCAGTAAAACAGCTTGTGGAGCTTATTCACAGGCTATTATTGATACAGCATAATTAGATTTTATCATTATCATGAAACATAACCTGATCACCACTTCTTCTTAGCATTTGCTGTAGTATGAACGCATTATACGACCATTTGATCTCAAAGCCAAGTGTGATCAGATTTCTGGAATTATCAACTTGAAATTTACGAAAGGAGCCTTTATGTCAACAAGATATATCCACTTTACAGATGAGCAAAAGGAACAGGCCAGAAAGACAGACATCGCCGAACTGCTACGCAGACAGGGCGAAACGCTCAAACGTTCCGGCAAAGAATTAGAATGGAGGGACGGCTCGCAGAAGGTCACTATTCGAGGAAACCTATGGTTTCATCAATACGAACGGGTTGGCGGCGATGCCGTTGATTTTGTCAGACGGTTCTATAACAAGAACTATCCCGAAGCGATGGAATATTTGCTCGGTGAAGGTGGAGGAACACTGTCGGCATCACCGCCAATACCCCAAAAAACACCAAAGCCCTTTGGACTGCCGCCGAAAAATGAGAATATGCGCAGAGTTTATGCTTACCTCATAAACCGCAGAGGTATCAGCCGCGAGGTAATATATGCTTTTGTGAGCAAAGGAATGATTTATGAATCGGCAGATTATCACAACGCGGTATTTGTTGGTTTTGATAAATACGGTGTTCCTCGTCATGCGCACAAGCGCGGAACTGGTTCGGAGAGTACCTTTAAAGGAAATGTGGAAAGCGGTTTGCCGGAGTACAGCTTCCACTGGCAAGGAACAGATAATAAGCTGTTCTTATTTGAAGCGCCGATAGATATGCTCTCATTTATCTCGATGCATAAGAATGGTTGGCAAAAGCACAACTATGCTGCATCCTGCGGCGTGTCCGATCATGTGCTGTGGCAGATGATGAAAGATTATCGCAATATCAGTTCCGTTTATCTCTGCCGCGATAACGATGAAGCCGGACAGAGTGCCAATAAACGAACCTCAAATGCTCTTTTTATAAAGGGCATCCAACATGAAATCCTCGTACCAATCCATAAGGACTGGAACGAGGATTTATTATATCCAACAGAATTGGAGGAAACAGAATGTATTTTTCAACAGATTATTTGAGAAAGAATCAAAATCAAAGATAAAGGAGTGATGAAGTAAATTCGGAAAGCGTGCTGCCTTATGACGGGCAACATTACTTTATTGATTGTGGTAGGCACTGTGATGTTTGCCGTTCTCGGCGGCGTGACCTTTCTCGCCCACATCTACAGTCTGAATCATATTAAAAGCCGTACAGTCGGTGATGGCCAACATGGCACAGCTCGCTGGGCAACCAGGCAGGAAATCAAAAAGACCTACAAGCACATTCCATTTACACCCGAGAAATGGAGAAAGCAAGCTGCTAAAGGTCAAACACCGACTGTGACCTGCATCACAAAAAAGCGCCTATTCAAACGGAAGAATCAAAAAGAAAAACCAGAGGAAGCTCTGCCACAGGGAATTGTAGTAGGATGCACTGGCAATACGACAGCGATGATTGATACCGGCGATGTCCATGCTTTAATGATCGGTGCGGCGGGTGTTGGTAAAACCGCCTATTGGCTGTACCCATGCATCGAGTATGCCTGCGCTTCAGGGATGTCATTCCTGTCAACCGATACCAAAGGTGATATCATGCGAAACTATGGGAAAATCGTGCAGCAATATGGCTATCATGTATCGGTCATTGATCTGAGAAATCCCACAAGGAGCAACGGCAACAATCTTCTGCACCTCGTCAACAAATATATGGATTTGTATCAGGCAAATCCTGACAAGCTGGTCTACAAGGCGCGGTGTGAAAAGTACGCCAAAATCATTTCGAAGACCATCATCCTATCGGGAATGGACGCGGCTTCCTTTGGACAGAACGCCTATTTCTATGATGCGGCAGAAGGACTCCTTACAGCAACGATTCTACTGGTAGCGGAGTTCTGCAAACCGGAGCAGCGGCACATTGTTTCAGTGTTTAAGATTATTCAAGAGTTGCTCGCGCCTTCCGGAAAAAAGGGCAAGAACCAGTTTCAGCAACTTATGGAATTATTGCCGAATGACCACAAGGCGAAATGGTTTGCCGGAGCCGCACTGAATACGGCAGAGCAGTCAATGGCCTCTGTCATGTCGACAGCTCTCTCCCGCTTGAACTCATTTCTTGATTCGGAGCTGGAACAAATCCTCTGTTTTGATACCGAGGTTGACGCCGAGAAATTCTGTAAGGAGAAGTCGGCACTGTTCATCATTATGCCGGAAGAAAATCCGGCAACCTTCTTCATGATCTCGCTGATTATACAGCAGCTATATCGTGAAATTCTTGCCGTTGCCGATGAGAACGGCGGAAAGCTGAAAAACCGATGTGTGTTCTTCTGCGATGAGTATGGAACACTGCCGAAAATAGAGTCAGCGGAGATGATGTTCTCAGCATCCCGCTCAAGACGCCTGCAGATCGTACCGATTATTCAATCGTTTAGTCAATTAGAAAAGAATTACGGCAAGGAAGGCGCAGAGATTATCATTGACAACACGCAGCTCACTATTTTCGGAGGTTTCGCTCCCCAATCAAGCTCGGCAGAGGTACTGTCCAAAGCCCTCGGCAGCCGAACGGTCATGTCAGGATCGGTCAGTCGAAGCAAAAACGATCCGTCCGAATCCTTACAGATGATTGAACGACCGCTTATGACACCGGATGAACTGAAATCCATGCCTAAAGGACAGTTTGTTGTTATGAAAACGGGCTTTTATCCCATGAAGGTAAAACTGAAACTGTTTTTCAATTGGGGCATTAAGTTCGATGAACAACATCCTTATACAGTCCCAGATCAGGGCAATAGGAAGGTGAAATATGCAGAGAAGAAAATCATTATAGACGGCATTATTAGGAAATACCGTCCAGACTTAATAGAGCCGTCTGCTCCACAGGGCGATACGGTCACAGGCGGTCAGGAACAACCTATGAGCGAAAAGAATCGACCGCCGTACCATATGCAGGATAAGCGAAGCGGAGGTACATCTCTACAAATAGAGCCAAAAACACGCCGACCGGAAACGCCTGTGCCTGCCGAACAGAAAGCCGAGGTAAAAAGTGATGGGCAGGCTTGATCATCTCTATCGCATGGAGCTGCCGCATCGGGCAAAGCTTGTGTATATCTATCTCCACGACCGGATGGATAAGGAACGAAAGACTTGGCCGGGACTCAACACGATTGCAAAGGATCTGTCAGTTTCCCGAAGCACGGTCAAGCGAGCAATCAAAGATCTTGAAAAAGCACAGCTGATACGAAAAGAGCCTTACTTCCGCGACAATGGCAGCGCAACCTCTAATCGGTATTATCTGCTTTGAAATTACAATTCCACTGACAAAGGGGATCTGCTTTCACGATGAACCGAGTACCGGTTCATCGTGAACTCCCTTGAACGACTCACTTTAAGAGAGAGTACAGCAGAAAGAAAAGAGGCTAACTTGATTTTAAAGATATGCTTTTTAGCATATTGAATATTGAAAATAAGCAAGAATTATGCTATAATATTACGAAAATTGTTTTACGGATATTACTGAACGAGGTGCTGAAATGAAAATCAGTTATAAGAAGCTTTGGAAGCTCCTAATCGACAAAGATATGAAAAAGAAAGATTTAATGGAAAAAGCTTCGATCAGTACAAGTTCAATACGAAGGCTCAATAATAGTGAAAGTGTGACAATCGAAGTCCTCGGACGCATCTGTAAAGTCTTGGACTGTACTTTGGATGATATTTGCGAGTTTATTGATACAGACGAAGAATAAACAGACTGACGAAAGGAAGAAAAGCAAATGCAGAAGACGCCGTTTCATTTTTACTACACGGCAAGGCTTTTGGAAAACCTGCCTAAAGCGGACAAGCTTATTCCTGTTTTTGCATCTTCTGATATTCAAATTTATCCCTTCCAGGTTGCAGCGGCTAGTTTTGCTATGCGCTCCCCTTACCAAAAGGGAGTCATTCTGTGCGATGAAGCCGGTATAGGTAAAACGCATGAAGCTATGCTTGTTGTTGTGCAGAGATGGCTGGAAGGAATGAGTAATATTTTGATTTCCGTTCCAAATGCTGATTTGCTTATGCAGTGGATCGACACGCTCGATCGTTATTATACGATCCCTTATGTTGTGCTGGCCAGTCGAGAGGATTGGGAGCAAAACTCTTCCGGTGAAAACACGAATGCCTTTGAACAGAACGCTGTCATATTAACCACCTATGATTTTTTAACTGATCAGCAAGAAGCGGCTAAACAAATTAAGTGGAGTTTGACTGTGTTTGAGGAAGCCAATATTTTGTCTTCTGTCAGTACCGAAGACAGCAAGCAGGCTAAAATTCTAAAAGAAATTGCAGAGGATTCTTTCAAAATCCTACTGACTGGAACACCTATCGAAAAAAACATCATGGACTTGTACGGTCTTATGTATTTTATCGATGAAACCGTGTTGCCCGACGCTGAAACCTATATGAAGCGGTATCTGAGAAAGCCGGAAAACTACCCGGAATTGGCTGAACGGGTCAGTAAATACTGTTTTCGCACCCTGCGTTCGCAGGCAAAGCAATACGCCAAAATCCCTGAACGTATCCTTATCACGCTGGAATATACGCCGTCTGCCAAAGAACGAAAGCTATACGACTTACTATACACTTATGTGAATAAGGAAAATAAAGTCGCGTTTCCCGAAATGAGCAGCTACGACCTCGCCCTGCGCTTGCTTGGTTTGCAAAGTTCCTCTACGGCTGCCATTTTACAAACGATAAAAGGAATCATCAAACGCCTTGAACGGATGCCGAACTCCAAGGGCGAGCTGAACGAATTCAGAGAAATGGAAGCCCTTGCCGAAAGCGTAGAAACCGATGAAAAGGCAAAGCTCCTGCTCAAATATTTACAGAAAGTCCTGCCGCTCCTCCGAAAGCTCGGCGCGAATAAAAAGGCGGTCATTTTTACCGAAAGCGTAGAAACGCAAAAAGTTTTATACGGTCTGCTGAAAGAGAAATATCAAACGACGGTATATAACGGCTCTGCCGATTACTCTGCAATCAAAGCGTTTAAGGAACACGGCGAAATTCTTCTCTCCACCGACAACGGTGCAAGGGGCTTTAACTTGCAGGAATCGGCACTTGTAATAAACTATGACCTACTGTACAATACACTAAAAATGGAACAGCGTATCGACCGCTGTCATCGGCTGGATCAGCCCAATGATGTACTTGCGGTGGCTTTTATCAATAAAAATAACTTTGCAGATGTTCGCAAACTGGAATTGGTCAATAAACGATTCCTTGTATCAGACGGCGTGTTCGGCGTGTCCGACCCGGTCATAGGCGGCTTTACCGATGACTTGACTGTCGCCATTAGCGAACTCAATGAAAAGGCGCGGACAAAAGAACAAATACAGAACGATTATCTGGCGACGCTCGATGCACATGAAGAAGAAAATCGACAGCTTGTGGCTAACGCTGAAAATGTCCTATTTACAACTTTTACGAGAGAACTTGCCAACAAGGTGAAAATTACCCCAAAGTACGCGGAGGAAAAAGCAAAGGAATACAATTCTCAGCTATGGGAAGTCGTAAAATTCTTTTTTGAGCAATATAATGCCAGCCATACCGATTGCTATTTTGAAATCGACGATACCGAACAAACGGTAACGGCAATGAATTATACTGAGCTTCCCATACTGTTCTATTATTGGTCGAACGGCGGCAGCCGAAAATACAAGAGTCAGAAAAAATACGGAATGGCTTCCGATTTCAAGCCGAAATACGGACGAATCACCTTTTCAAGCATTTTAGGGCGGAGCATTCTAAATCAGTTGGACTGCGCTACTGACGGAAAGATTGTGGTAGATTCGGACATTGAATCCTGTCAAATCGCGCTGTATTCGATTGAAATGTCCCCAAGTTTCAACGAATATGCCGTACTGGTTGGCAAAACCGATACCGGAAAAATACTGTCGGACGAAGAATGCCGGAGAATCTTCGAACTGCCTGTTCTCAGCTATACGGAGGGCGAACGCCGCGTCATGCATTGGCTCAGATTGTCAAGTAAATACCATGAGTTTGACCGTTATCTCAATACAGACGAGTTTTTGAAAAAGGAAACGGAGCAGTTCACCCCGCTGCAGGCGGAAAAAATTGACCAAATGAAGCTGCAAACAGCAAAAAGCAAAGCTGCACTGAGCCGTTCCGTGGATGAATTGGAAAAGCAGGTCAGTACAATGGAAAACGAACTTGCTGCCGCCGATGACAGGCTAACCCGGCTAAAGCTGCAAAAGCAAATCAACACGGTGCATAAAGAGTTTATGCAAAAGCAGGAATCACAATTTTTTGAGGAAATGCAGCTTGACTTAAAGCTGGAAAAGGATATAGAGGAATTCCTTAGAAAAGAGAAGCCGACCGCAAGAGCGATAAGAGAGTTTATGATAAAAGTGGAGGGAAAATAATTGGAGAAATTTTGGGAAGTATTAAAAGTTTTTTTGGAAAAACACCTTCTCCCAAGTGCTATATCGCTTACTTTTGCATTGATTATAGTAGCAATTACTCCAGAAGAAACGATGTTATACACACGTTTAGGTAAAAATCTATATACTGTTTTAGTTTTCTGTGTGGGATTTATCGTAATAGAGGCTGTACGATTTATAGGTAAAGCAATATGGTCAAAGCGCCGCTCAATAATTGAAGATAAGCAACTAAAAGAATTACAATTAAAACGAGACCTTGAGGATCAATGGAACTTTGTTGACAAACTATCGGTAGCTGAAAAAAAGATGTTGATGGATTTTCTTCATACTAATAATTCGCCTATAACAATTAAGGGTTTACCAAAATCAAATCTTTTAATATCAAAGTATGTTATCTCTACAAATATGCCAAGCGAAGAAACAATAAATGCATAAGACCCTCAAGGTGTATTTGGTAAATCCGGCGGAACAATTAAAATGTCAGGAAAATGTTTTGCAATTCCAATTAGACAGTATAAGTTAGATGAAAAATTTTACAAATTATTGAAATACTCATACGAAATATACGGGCGTATTTCGCACTTTGCAATGGAGGATGAAAACAATGGATAAGCTGGACGGAATGAGCATGGATATAGAACAGACAGAAAAAGAAAAACTAAAGGCGGTATTTCCGCAATGCTTTGCGGAGGGCAAATTAGACATTGACAAGTTGCTGTCGCTTTGTGGTGAGTATATCGACAACGATTTTGAAAAGTACAAGTTCGAATGGCACGGGAAATCCGAAAGCCTGCGGCTTGCGCAGAAGCGGTCAACGGGTACGCTACGCCCCTGCCCTGATGAAGGTGTAAACTTTAATGACACTCAAAACCTCTACATAGAGGGTGATAACTTAGAAGTCCTCAAGCTACTGCAAACATCCTATTATCGCAAGGTAAAGATGATCTATATTGATCCGCCCTATAATACCGGCAATGATTTTGTGTACGAGGATGATTTTGCCGACCCGATGGCGCGGTATAAAGAAGTCACCCAGCAGTCAACCAAATCCAACCCCGAAACAATGGGCAGATACCACACCAATTGGCTGAACATGATGTATCCCCGTCTGCGTTTAGCAGCAAATCTCTTGCGGGACGATGGGGTGATTTTTATAAGTATAGATGATAATGAAGTCACCAATCTAAAAAAATTGTGTGATGAAACATTAGGCGAAGAAAATTTTGCTGGACAATTTCCATGGCGAAAAAGAACAGCAAAATCCGATGTGCCTTTTGGTGTATCGCAGGACTATGAATGGATTTTGTGCTATGCAAAATCTATAGATTTTCGTGCCTGTCTAGAAGGTGGAACGAGAAAATACTTTGAAACTGACGATTTACCGGGCAGACCGTGGAGAATTCATGATTTAACAACACAAAGAAGTGCGCTTGAAAGACCTAATAGCAATTTTACTATGATAAACCCTAAAACAGGGAAAGAATATCCTGCTAATCCTAACCGAACTTGGGCTGTAACGAAAGAAACATTTGAGCAATATTACGCGGAAAATAGAATCGTTTTTCCGGACGATTATGATTTTTTGAACATTTCAAAGCCTGCGTTTCGTTATTTCAAAGATGACGATATGGCAAAGGCAGGCGACAGTTTTGGTTTTATTCCGGTAAGTACAAAGTTGCCGGATGACATCGGTATGACTCAAGACGGTACGAAAGAAATTACAGAACTTTTTGAAAATAAAGTTTTCGGATTTCCGAAGCCTGTTGGCTTTATTAAATATTTTATTAAAGCTGCAACTGCAACAAGTATAAACAACAACGACATCGTACTTGACTTTTTCTCCGGTTCTGCTACCACCGCCCACGCTGTGATGCAGTTAAACGCTGAGGACGGCGGGAACCGCCGCTTTATCTGTGTGCAGCTTCCCGAACTATGCGATGAAAAGAGCGAAGCCTATAAAGCAGGATACAAAACCATTTGCGAAATCGGCAAAGAGCGCGTCCGCCGCGCGGGCGCGAAAATTCTTGCAGAAGCAGAACAAGCGAATCAGCAAATCAAGCTGGGCGAAGAAGAAAAGCCCCTGCCCGACGTGGGATTCAAGGTGTTCAAGTTGGATACCTCCAATATCAAGCTGTGGGACGGAACGCCCGTAGCGGAAGATGATATTCAGATCATGCTTGACCGCATGAACGATATGATTGACAGCATCAAGGATGACCGCACGGACATAGATGTGGTTTATGAAATCATGCTGAAAATGGGCGTACCGCTGACATATCCGGTTCTGCCGCTGGAAATCGACGGCGTGAAAGCCTACTCTGTGGGCGAGGATAGTCTGCTGATGATTTGCCTTGATGCGGGAATCACCACTGAAACCATTGAACAGTTAGCGGAATACGCGCCCGCCAAAATCGTCATAGCTGAGAGCTGCTTTGCCGATGTATCGGCGATGAGAAATGCACACTATGTTCTAAGAGATAGAAAAATTGATTTAAAGCTGATATAAAGGCGGTGATTATCATGCAAAAAATGCAAGAAGAAGAATTTAACAAGATAGAAGCTTCCTGTAAACCGGAGGATTGCAAACACCTGCGGATTGTTAAATTGTATGAGTTAGGAACACATAGCGACTATGGGTGTTTAGATTGCAAAATGAAATCTTTTGCTTTTGATACCATAGTAAAGGAGCAGCGCGGATGAAGTTAAAATTCAAAAAACAAGGTTATCAATCCGACGCGACTGCCGCCGTAGTGGATCTGTTTGCCGGTCAGGAAAAGACAACATCCACTTTTACCGTCATGCAGGAAAAGCAAATCAGCATTTTGCAAAATGATTTCGGAATCGGCAATGCACAGCTCATCGATAACAAGGCTATGCTCGAAAACCTGCATGGTATACAAAAGCGGTTCAATCTGCCCTTAACGGATGATATAGACGATAAACGCTTCTGTGTAGAAATGGAAACCGGCACGGGAAAAACCTATGTCTACACCCAAACGATATTAGAGTTAAACCGCAAGTACGGTTTTACCAAATTCATCATTGTTGTCCCATCGGTGGCGATCCGCGAAGGCGTGTATAAATCCTTTGAGATTACAAATGACCACTTTGCCGCCCTGTACGATAATGTGCCGTACCGCTATTTTATCTATAATTCCGCCAAGTTGTCCGATGTGCGGCAGTTTGCCACCAGCGCCAATATTGAGATTATGATCATCAATATTGATGCGTTCAAGAAAGCGGAAAACATCATCAATCAGGCGCAGGATAAACTGAACGGCGAAACCGCTATGCGGTACATACAGGACACCAATCCCATTGTTATCGTAGACGAGCCACAGAGCGTGGACAACACGCCAAAGGCAAAGGAAGCCATCGCCTCCCTGAATCCTCTGTGTGTTCTGCGCTACTCGGCGACCCACAGAGAAAAAATCAACACGGTATTCCGCTTAACGCCTGTGGACGCTTATCAGATGGGCTTAGTCAAGCAGATCTGCGTATCCAGCGTATCCGCCGAAAACGATTTTAACAAGCCATATATCCGGCTGCTGGAAGTATCGCAGAAGGACGGCTTCAAGGCAAAGGTACAGATGGACGTCAAAGCAAAGGACGGCAAGGTCGCCCGCAAGACGATAACGGTAAAACCAAACTCCGACCTGTATGTCCTCTCCGGCGAGCGGGACTTGTATGACAGTTATATGGTTTCCGGCATAGACTGTACGCCCGGCAGAGAGTGTATTGAGTTTTCCAACACGGAAGTGCTGAAACTGGGACAGACTATCGGTGACATCGACGAGAATTTGATTAAACGGGAGCAAATCCGTAAAACCATCGAAATCCATCTGGACAAAGAACTGCTTCTGAACAGCCGCGGGATCAAGGTGCTGTCCCTGTTCTTCATCGACAAGGTGGAGAAGTACCGCACCGAGGATGGTGACATGGGCATCTATGCCCAGATGTTCGAGGAATGTTATAACGATCTGATCAACCGTCCGAAATATGCTGAACTGAAAGCAAAATACAGCGACGGTCATACTGCGCACAACGGTTATTTTTCACAGGATAAAAAAGGCGCATATAAGGATACCAAAGGCGATACTATTGCCGACTACGATACCTACAACACCATCATGAAGGATAAAGAATGGTTGCTGTCCTTTGATTGTCCTCTGCGTTTCATTTGGTCGCACTCTGCGCTGAAAGAAGGTTGGGACAATCCGAATGTGTTTCAGGTCTGTACGCTAATCGATCAAAAGTCCACCTTTACCTGCCGGCAGAAAATTGGCAGAGGTCTGCGCCTTTGTGTAGATCAGAGCGGCGATCGTATCGAGGAGAAAGACATCAATCTGCTTCATGTCATCTCTAATGAGAGCTTCGCTGAGTTTGCGGAAACTCTGCAGAAAGAGATCGAAGATGAAACCGGACTCAAATTCGGCATGATTCAGATCAGTATGTTCTCCGGCATGGTTTACGAGGAAAAGCGGACGGTAGAGAGAACCGTCACGCCCGCACAGGCACAGGAGATCATCAGCCACTTTGAAATGAAAGGCTATATCGACGATAACGGCAAAATCACGGAATCGCTCAAGCAGGCCGCAGTGGAAAAGACCGTTGAACTGCCACCGGAGCTGGAGCCTGTAAAAGAGCAAATCTCAGAAGTCATAGCCAAGACGGAGGATATTATAGAGCTGTCAAGCATAACGGACATAACCTATTCCGAAACCGTGACGGAAGAAAAAGAAATCACCTATGATGACGCTAAAGAAATCATCGAGCATTTTGAGCAAAAGGGCTATATCAGCAAATCCGGCAAGATGAAGGATACTATGAAAAACGCGCTGCAAACCGGAACGCTTGATTTACCCCAAAAATACGAGGCGGCGAGACAGCGATTTGAAAGTATTATCCGAAAAGCCGATAGCAAGCCGCCGATCCGTGATGCCAGCCGTGATGTGGTTGTAAAGCTGAAGAAGCAGGTTGTTTTATCGCCTGAATTTATGGAATTGTGGAACAAAATCAAGCACAAAACCACCTATCGGGTACAAATTGATACCGATGAACTGATTGAAAACTCTGTGAAAGATTTCAGAGAACTGCCCGTTATTCCGAAAATGCGGCTTGTATCGCAGACTGCTGATATTGATATCGCAAACTACGGCGTAACGCATACCGCGCGGGAGTACCACAGTCAGGATATTCAGAATGAAGGTATCACTATTCCGAATGTCGTGACGATTATCAGCGAACAGACGCTGGTCAACAGACGGGTTGTGCTAAAAATTATCAAGCAGAGCGGCAGAGGAAAAGAAATGCTCCGCAATCCGCAGGCATTCATTGAGCAGCTCACGGAAGTAATTCAAAACAACTGTTATCAGCTTGATATTGACGGCATCAGCTATCAAAGGCTTGCTGGTGAAGATTACTATGTACAGGAAATATTCGATTCGGAAGAACTTATGGCAAACCTTGACCGAAATGCGGTCGCGGTGAACAAAAGCGTGTACGATTATGTGGTGTACGACAGCGCCACTATTGAAAAGCCGTTTGCCGTCGCTCTCGACAATGATCCCGATGTAAAGTTGTTTTTCAAAATACCGGAACGGTTTAAAATTCAGACGCCGATAGGCACCTACAATCCCGACTGGGCGGTATACCTGACCAAAAACGGTGTGGAAAAGTTATATTTCGTTTTGGAAACGAAAGGCAGCACCAGCTTCTTTGATCTGCGTACCCGCGAACAGTTAAAAATCCATTGCGGCAAAAAGCATTTTGAGGCGCTTGGAGACGACATTGAAATGCAGGTCGCTGCAAAATGGGACAATTTCAAATCGTCAATTTAAAATAGTATGAATAAAAGACCTTTGCTTGCAAGGTCTTTTATTTTTATCCCCAAAGTAAAGAAATCTTATGTACTATTTCATAATACAACAAATTTCTCACATTTCTATTGCTATAATATACTAAAAAGAGTCACATTTTGGAAATTTAAAGCAATCCCCCAAATATTCTAATGAGGTAAAAATGAGAAACGCTTGTCATTTCTTTTGAAAGGATATGAAAAAATGAATAACATAAAAAGGATGTCGATACCTCCACCATATATGTGCGTTAGAGCGCCCGATTTGCAGAAAGCAAATCGGGCGCTCTTTGTTTTATATCTCGACAAAAAACAAAGATAAAACACATAAACTCTATATTTGCAACGGTAAACGCTGTTGTATTACGAAAACCTTTCAAATCTATTTAAAGGAAGGTGACATGTTTTGCCCCTTAGCGAAGAACAGCCTCAGAGGTGTGTTCACATAAGAAATACAGTTGTTTGGCGTGGCAGTATTGCCCCGTATAGTGCAACTCTGACCGTATAGCAGTGCTGCCGTGCGGTTGGAGTGATGCCTTTTGAAAGCTGACCGATACATAATTGTCAGGGTTGCCTTACTTGCTGTCCGGCGATCAAGACAACATCATTGTACAAAAAATAAAGATACAGAGAAAAGTCCGAGAAAGGACGAGCCTCCGAGCCTATCTCTTAACCGTATCGCCAAATTTACCCATAATTTTTTAAGGGGTAAATTTGGCTTTTTTCATTATGCGCCAACTATAAAACTTTGTGTTGAACATCGGAGGGGTACCGGCTGTCGTGACCCGCCTCCAGTCAATTGTTTTGAAAAAATTCAAAATCGATTGATTGGAGGAACTACAGGTGAAATATGCACCAAAGAAAGTATTTATTTTATCAGGCAACAACTACAGAGAAATATCCTATGAGGAACTCTGCCGACTCTTAGAAAATAAAAACTCCCCCTATGCGGAAAAATTCTTTATCCCGCTGCACGGGATGTTAATGGAAGTAACATATAGCGTTTATAAGGATTTTTACAAAGACAAGCGTCATCAAAAATATTTGTATGAGCAATCAAAGAAAAACAAAGATATCTCCTATGACATGTTCACAACAGATGCATTCAAAGGCGAAGATATTTTGATTGACCGCAACGAGGATGTTGCCACGCAGGTTGAAAATAAAATCATGCAGGACAAGCTGCATCGGGCGCTTTTACTGCTTACAGAAGATGAGCAAAATCTAATGCGGCTACACTTTTTTGAAAATATGTCACAGATAGAAATAGCGAAATCATGTGGTTTGAATCAATCCAATATCAGCCGCAGAATCGGAAAAATCCTCTCTAAACTCAAAAATCTAATGGAAAACTAAAAAATCAGCGCATAGCCTCCTCAACTTTTCGGCATGGAAAGTGAGGGGGCTTTCTCTTTAGCCTCTGGTGTTCTTTGACAATCGAATAGTACAGCGCATTTTTTACTTTCCCTCTGCTGTCTCAAATGGGATAAGCCACAGGAGCAAATGTCCGAATGAGCAATGAAAGCTGTTGTTCGTGATCTTCAAGACTCCGACGCTGCGGCGCATCCGCAGCGAAGGCCATGACAGGCAGAGGCATTAAAGATACTTCCGTCCAGTCCTAAAGTCGAGCGTAGAAGCGGCGAAACCGCCGTGAGCCGTCGCAACAAAGGAGGACGGCTTCGTGAGAACCACGGAGGGGTGAAATTCCCATGAGGTCAAATGCATGACCGGAAGATGCGTTCCCGTGTATCCGAGGGATGGCGTGGTTCAAATATCGGATAACAACAAAACGATTGATATAGGCAAGGCGGTCGTTTATTCCATATAAATTAAGCGACCGCCTATCTACTTAGGAGGCAAATAAAATGGATGAAACGAAACGTGGGGATATTTATTATGCCAATCTGTCACCTGTGATTGGCAGTGAACAGGGCGGCCATCGTCCTATAATTATACTGCAAAACAACAAAGGAAACCTTTACAGCAAAACTACGATTGTAGCAGCCATAACGGGAGAACTTGATAAAGCACACCTCCCCACACATATCATTTTCACAGCAGATGGCATGAAAAAGAAATCTATGGTACTGCTCGAACATATCAGAACGATAGACAAATCCCGTCTTGGTAATTATATTGGAACAGTAGACGATAAAACCATGAAGCGGATCGACCGCGCAATCGTGATCAGCTTCGGGCTTGAATACTTGGAGGGCTTGTAAAAATGAAAAACGGAACAGATATCAATATCGCATCTTTTACCTACAGTGTGAACCTGCTTCAAATGCTTCTCAACATGAAGCTCATTACCAAAGAAGAATACGATAAAACTATCCATATCAGCGCCGTCTACTACGATACCGAAAATATATGTCTGAAATGATAACTCTCGCTATTTTTGCTGGACTGACTGGAACTCATATGATATTGTTGGTGTTGCCAAAAGGCAAAAACAAAGAAAGGAGTGAACAAAATGAATATTGTGGAAATTACCCCAGTGAAGCAGAAATCAGAAGTTCCCATTCGGTTTGCAGCCTACTGCCGCGTATCAAGCGATTCCGAAGATCAGCTTCATTCCTTCGCTGCACAAATACGATATTACAGCGAGTACGAGAGAAAGCATCCAGAATACACACTGGTTGATATTTATGCAGACGAAGGGTTGACCGGAACAGATATGAAAAAACGGGATGAACTGAACCGTCTGATCTGCGACTGTAAAAAAGGAAAGATTGACCGCATCATCGTCAAGTCAATATCCCGTTTTGCGCGGAATACCGAAGAATTGCTGACAATTCTCCGAATGCTAAAAAGCCTTGGCGTTAGCGTGTACTTCGAGGAACAGGGCATCGACACTGATAAACTGAATATGGAAATGATTGTAACATTTCCGGGTATGGCTGCACAGCAGGAAAGCGTGTCCATATCGAGGAATATGCGTTGGAGTTATCAGAAGCGGATGGAATCAGGAGAGTTCAATTGTTGTTCCCCAGCATACGGTTATGATCTAATCGATGGGCAACTTGTACCGAAAAAGGACGAGGCGGCTATAGTACGCCGGATTTTCAGCTTGTACCTGCAAGGCGTTGGCACACAGAATATTGCAAACCTACTTAATGAGGAAGGAATACCGAGACGGTACGACCAAGAGAAATGGTACGCTTCCACCGTCAAATATATCCTCAAAAATGAGCGTTATATGGGAGACGCTATCCTGCAAAAATCCTTTACCACCGAAACGATGCCATTCTGCAAGGTTATGAATAAGGGACAGCTTCCACTGTATTATGTGGAGAATAGCAATATTGCCCTTGTGAAAAAGGATGTATACAAAGCGGCACAGGAACTTATGCAATCAAGAAAAGCTAATACAGACTGCAAAAGGAGGCCGGTTCCGCTAACCGGAAAGCTAAGATGCCCCGAATGCGGCAGAGTCTTCCGTCGACAGCTTACAAACGGAATCGTGTATTGGCTCTGCGGCGGAAAATCTGCAGGAGAAACTGATTGTCGGTATAGACGAGTACGGCAGGATGCTGTGTATGATACCTTCATGATGATGGCCGCTAAGTTGAAAGATAACCGTAAAGAACTGATTGGCACACTGATCGGTCAAATTAAGACTATGCAGGATAAGACAAGCAGTATACAGGGCAAGGTGCGTCAAATTGATAAGGAACTTGCCGACCTCTCCGCACAGAACCTTGTTATCACAAGGCTTCATACAAGCGGAATTCTGCCATCTGCCGAATATACGGCACAGACATCCGAAATCAATAATAAAATCACTGCCCTGCGTATAGAACGGCGAAAAAAGCTTTCTGAAGACGAGGATGACGCATGGCTTGATAGTCTCAGAGAATTGAACGAAATCCTTGAAAATACTGATCCGTCAGCAGAATTTGACGAGAAACTTTTTGAACAGCTCGTACAAAGCATCATAGTTGATGACTGCACGCAGCTTACCTTCCATCTGCTTGGAGGGATTGAGTTGGCAGAACGAATCAATGAGAAAGGACGGTGCAAAAGCGCATGAAAAACCGCCCTCTCCCATATGGATATCGTTTTATAAAAGGTTGTATTGCTATTCATGAGCAGGAACAAGCAATCCTTACAGAGATTTATGACAGATACCTTTCAGGGAAATCTCTTCTGAATATTACAGAGGAACTCAATGCACGAAATGTCGAATTTATGCCTGGCACCATCGGTTGGAACAAAGCAAGACTCAAGCGAATCCTTGAAGACGAACGCTATCTTGGGAACGATAATTATCCTGCACTCGTTGACAAGGAAACATATGATACTATTCAAAAAATAAAAGATTCGCGCAACACACAGAAAGCTGTGAATCGCAAAGCAGATATTTTCCAAATTGCCGTCCCCGTCAAATGTCCTATGTGTGGCAGCGAAATGCATCGACGCAGTGACAAGCGAAGCAAATGCAGTGAAAGATGGACTTGTAGAAAGGATGATTGCCGAAAGGTGATTGTTATATCTGATAAAGAATTGCTTGGCAGACTCACCGAACTTTTAAATAGTGTGATTGCTGCTCCAGAAAGAATCATCATACCGAAACCAGCAGCAAAAGAACAAAGCCTCGAACTTCGCAGACTAAACAATGAAATTGACAGAGCCATCGAAGGCTTTTCCATTCAAAAGGAGGCCTTAAGAAAGAAATTTTTGCGAAGTGTTGCCCTCAAATATGCGAGTATTGACAATACAGTTTATACAGCAAAACAGTTAAAAGCGGACTTAACAAATGCGAGTCCGCTTTCTGATTTTTCATCGGACTTATTCAACCGAACTGTTAGTGAGGTTCAGTTTATCGAGAACGGAGAGGTCTGCATAATACTAACAAACGGTCAACAGATCAGAAAGGAGCAAAGCGATGGAAGTACCAGAAATACAGCGACCGCCACGAGTGGTACACAAGATAGAGCCAACCATTGATACAGCAAAACAATTAAAGAAAGAGTACCGTCAGCTTCGGGTAGCTGCATATTGTCGTGTATCCACTAAGCAGGAAGAACAACTTAACAGCTATGAAATACAGGTTAAGCACTACACCGAGCGAATCCAAAGCGAACCCAAATGGACGCTGGTTGGAATTTATGCGGATAAAGGCATCACCGGAACGAGCATCAAAAAGCGCGATGAATTTAACAAGATGATCCGCAAATGCAAGCAGGGAAAAATTGACATGATAATCGTAAAATCTATTTCCCGATTTGCACGAAATACAGTAGACTGTTTAACCCACACAAGAATGCTTAAGGACTTGGGCGTGGATGTGTACTTCGAAGAACAGGGCATTCATAGCACCGATCCAGGTGCAGAGTTTTATATTACTATCTACGGTAGTATTGCGCAAAGCGAGTCTGAGAATATCAGTGCCAATGTCAAATGGGGCAAAGAGCAAAGCGCAAAAGCCGGAAAAGTGTCCTTCCATTACGAGAATTTTCTCGGCTACCGCAAGGGCAAGGACGGACAGCCAGAAATCGACCCTGAACAGGCACCAATTGTCCGGCTAATTTATGAGAAATTCCTCGCAGGAGATAGTTACAGTACCATTGCACACTACCTCATGGAAAACGATATCCCTACCCCTGCAGGAAAACAAAAATGGAACGAATCAACTATCCAATCAATTCTCTCCAACGAACGCTACAAAGGCGATGTGGTTATAGGTAAAACCTACATTACCGACTGCCTCACCAAAAAAGTACAGGTCAATAACGGTGAACGCCCTAAATATTATGTGGAAAACAATCATCCTGCAATCATCGATGCTGCTACCTTCGGCAGAGTGCAGGAAGAACGCGCAAGACGATCTGGGAAACGAAAAGTCAAACAGGTTGGAACGAAAACTGAGCAAGGAAAGTACTGTGGGAAGTATGCGCTGACAGAACTGCTCATCTGCGGAGAATGCCGAACGCCGTATCGCCGATGTACATGGACAGTAAGGGGTGAAAAGAAAATTGTATGGCGTTGCATCAACCGACTCGACTACGGTAAAAAGTATTGCCACCACTCGCCAACCATAGAGGAAAGTGTGCTTCAAAACGCTATTATGAATGCCGTACAAAAAACGGCGAAGCAGAATGCCGAGGTGCTGAAAACTCTTAAGCTACACATCGGTATGGGCTTAGATGCAGAAGAAAGCGAGGACAAAAGCCTCGATATACAAATACGGATCGCTGAAATTGATGCAAAATTCAAAGCCATGGTACAAGAAATATCTGCACAAACAGCCGATAGTTTCGATGAGAGCAAAGCAGCTACACTTATGAATGAGAAAACCAACCTTCTCGCACAGCTTGAACAGATCGATGTTGCAAAGCAAAAGCGTGAAAATGCAAAATCCCGTCTTGATGAGATTTATACTATTCTCGATGGACTGAAGAATCATCCGCTAACCTATGATGACAAGATCATACGCCAGATACTCGAATGCGTGATCGTAGAATCTAAAGAGCAGATCAAAGTCGTATTTATCGGCGGGCTTGAAGTAACAGAAACATTAATCTGAATCTGTGACTAACCACTACCGCCACGAAATTTGAAAACTCAAGAATTTTTTGGTGAGAGTTCAAATCCCTACACAAAACCACCCAAAATATCTTTTTTATAGTGAATAGACAAAAATAAAAGCACTTCGTAAGAGGTGCTTTTATTTTTGGAAATGAAAGGGAAATATTGAAAAACATTGGAAAGTGTGATATAATAATATTAAGAAAGGTGAAGCAGTTATAAAGACTATAATTTATATTAACGATGAGGAATGAAAAAATGATATGCACTAAATGTAACCAGAGCATTCCGGACGAGAGTATTTTCTGTTTATACTGTGGAGCAAAGGTGAAAAATGAGTCAGCTTACCAGAAAGCAAAGCTAAGAAAAATTCGAATTGAAAGAGCATCAGGTTTTTTTGGTTGTGCAGTAGTATATCAAATCATTTGTGACGGACAAGTAATTGCATCAATTAGAAATGGGGAAACAAAAGTGTTTGAAATCGATGGAAAATCGCATGCAATTCAATGTTGCATCACCTCTCCTACTATGATTTATGGAAATGGAAATGGTGGAGTGTACGGTGGTGGAGGAACTATGGTAAGTGATGTGGTAAACATTCCAAGCGGAACACAATCGGCAGATTTGTTCGTGAAAAACGGGTTTGCTTCACTAAGATTGAAACTTGTAAGATTATACTAAAATTAAGTTTCCTAATAGACTGAATGGATTCCTTGAAACAGACTGGTAAGGTCTAGTTTCAGGGGATTATTTCTTTATTTTAAAGGGATTGACTCAATCACAGAACCTGTTTACTGCAAAAAAGCTGAAAAAACTGGTCAAAAAAAGCATTGCAACCACTTGATTTTCAGAGTTCTTTATGTTAGTATAAAAATATAAAGGAAAGGTACTTGAAAATCACCACAAAAATCATTGTTTTCGATGTTTTTCTTTTGTTGGAATGATTACACCAGGCTGAGCCTGGACGCATGTTCGCGTTCCAGGTTCAGCTTTTTTATTACCTTTTTCACTCGCGTTTAAGATTGAATATTTTTTTGCCAAGGTTTCTCATAAGGCCGAGCCTGGACGCATGTTCGCGTTCTCGGTTTGGCTTTTTTGTTAACATTAATTACAGTTTGATAAAGCTTAATTCTCCTTGAATGGGGTGGCCAACTTTAAAGTTTAAATTATTTATAATTAGCTTAAGCCGGCGGGAGTTAAAACCAATGTGCCTAAAATGTGCGACGCAGCGTCTTTTCACTTTTCACCCTTGATATGTGTCAGCGGGCCAGTCATCTCAAAAGCAAAAGTTTATCTCCGCCTCAGACATTTTAGATGCGAAGCAGTTTTAAGTAATAAGGTTTTCGTGTGGGAAAGCCATAAATTTTGCTACACGGCAGTATGGCAAAAATTTTAACGCAGTGTACGCGCAAAAATGCTTAAAACCATATTCTGTTCGATGCCCGGCAGCTTAAATAATCTTTACTTTTGGAGAAGCTTTGATATGATGAATAACATACTGCCCCCTACTGCCTTGATGTCACACAGTAGACTGTTAAGCTATACTGCAAACTTTATTTTTCGCAGTATACAAAATCTTTACATTCTCAGCTTTATGCGCTGCAAACAAAAAACACAGCAGCAATTTAATCCATTATGTCCAATTCTCCGTTTTTTCTGCTCCGACCTTGCTTCAATGTGCTATTGTGTTATAATTTTATTGTAAATAATGTGCAAGGAGCACAAAAATGATAAAAAAGCAAAATATTAAATCCTACATACACTATAGCATGAGTGTTTCCGGCGGATTTTTCGGCGTTTATGCGCTTTTAAATCATTTGGATATTTTCGCTTCATCTCAAACCTCTAATTTTATATATATTTTGGCAAGTCTGTTTGGCCGTAATTGGCATGAAATGCTTTTTAGGCTCGGCGCCGCATTACTATATATATCCGCCATTGTTCTGTCCTCGCTTCTTGTTAAACGCACACATCTTAATATGCGTCTTATCAGTATATGCGTTAATGCTGCAGCAGCATTAATATGTACTTTTACTCCAACAACTGCAGACAATGTTCTTGCGCTTTACCCAATATTTTTCTGTATGGCAATGCAGTGGTGTGTTTACAGTGGAGCTGAGGGTTATGTCTGCTCATCAATATTCTCCACCAATAATATTAAGCAGACAGCCACAGCGTTAACTGAATATTTTTGCGATAAAGATAAAAAGCATCTGCACAAGGCTAGATTTTTCGGTATGACTCTTATTTTTTACCATATAGGCGTTATTATAGGCTATATAAGCTGCTATCTGTTTGCCTCAAGGGGCTGCTGGATATGCATACTGCCTCTCACTATTTCCGCTGTGCTTGTATTATATGATATGAAAGTAAAAAAAGTGGAGCTGTCGAAAATTGAGTCTTTATAATTGTATCTTTTATAGTTTTTATAATATGCGATAATTTTTGACGTAGATTTCTGTAAAATTACGCATTGTACAAACATTGTAAAATGAATTTTAATAATATATTTCCAATTTTATAATTAAGCTGCTGTTTAAATTTAAGATTATTAGTTTTGGAAAATTGCTCTGGTAAAATTATTTAAATATAAAATAATCCTCCGGCGTTTTTATAAAACATCGAAGGATTTATTTTATATCCAAGATAAAAAGCAGAAATTGTCATCGGGCAATAAAACATCTTTATCTCCATAGCAACGTATAAATCGTATTAAACGCCTTATCTATGACTGTAAAAAGCTCACTTTGTCATTGGCAAAGCATTGATGCAGCGTGTATTTTTTGAAAATAAAGCTAAGCGGCACAGCTAAACTTATTCAATTTGCGATCTATTGTCATATGCTGCATCTTACTTGATAAACTTTCGTTACATTAATAGCCGCTGCCATTTTGCTTCATTAGCCTATGCCATATTTTACCGTTATACGGCTCAGCCGCCTGCCGACCGGCCCTGCAAGCAAAAGAAGGAAAATTACATTTGTAACCGCATATGTTATCATCATAGGCAGAGAAGCCATAACATAAAAAATATATCTTAATATATTAAACCCGCCCTGCTCTTGCCATAGTACAGTATATATATCCATTATTAATGAAAAGGCGACGCCGGAAAACAATCCATATATGCAAAGCGGCAGTCGTCCTTTTTTTAAAAGCGGAGCAATTATTCCTGCAATAAAGCCTATTATGCCCCAGCTCAGCATCTGGAAAGGCGTCCACGGTCCTTGTCCGAAAAACATATTCGATATTACCGCTGACAATGCTCCTGTCATAAATCCCGCCTCTGCCCCAAAATACATGCCGGTAAATATCACTATCGCTGTCACCGGCTTTATGCTCGGAAGAGGTAAAAATACGATCCTGCCTGCAACCGCCAGCGCTGTCATTACTGCAACAAGCATTATTTCCTCCGCGCTGTGACTGCCACGCTCAAACCTGACAAAAAACGGAACACAAGCTAATATTGCCGCTACTACTATAATGATAGCATATTGCTCCCGCTTAAAAAGCAAAACGCACATTGCAATAATAACTGCAGGTATTACACCGGCGATAAAGGCACAACTGATAAACTTTTTTACTGCCGATTTAGACGTGCTCTGCAAAGCTTTATCACCTCTTCTACAGTGACCGCACCGTCCAATATTCCGCGTGATATCCGACTTGCCGGAGTGGTATAGTAGTAATTCTCCGCAAAAAGCTCCCGCGGCGTACCGATTGATGCTATACCGCCGCTAAACAGCATGGCGCAAACATCGGCCACGCCGCAGGCAAATTCGACATCGTGCGTGACCATTATAACGGTCTTTCCTTCATTTTTAAGCGACTCTAATATTTCTTTCAGTTCGTTCTTTGCGAAAATATCCATTCCCTTTGATGGCTCGTCCAACAGCAAAAGCTGCGGATTTGACAGCAAAATCTTCGCTAAGGCGCATTTTTGCTGCTCTCCTCCGCTTAAATCAGCCGGATGTCTGCCCTTTAGATGCGCTATATTCATGAGTTTATATATATAGCTCTTTTTTTCTTCTATCTCAGCCTTCGTCAGGCCGAGCAGCCGGCAGTGGCTGTCTATATCTTCCTCAACACTGTCGCCAGTAAACACCGACATAACGTCCTGCGGAAGCATGGCGACAATGCCATGGTAGAGCGAATTTCCTTTATAATCCTTTAAGGATTTGCCAAATATTTTCACTTTGCCCTCATAAGGCCTTATAAGCCCTGACACCATGCTGAGCAGAGTTGTTTTTCCGCTGCCGTTGCCGCCGAGCAGACAGCATATTTCTCCCTGCTCGACTGTAAATGAAAGATCTTTTAATACATCTCTGCCATCTTTTTCATACCTTAACGACGCACCGACTATTTCAAGCACCGGTCGGCTATTGCTTTGGCGCGCTGGAATTTTAGTATTAATCTTAACATCCGGCGCTGATATATTATTTGGCTCCTGTTCTTCATGCGAGCAGCAGAGCGATGTTAAAAAATCTCTGCTTTCCTTCACCGTTACCGGGCATTTATGCTGCTCAGTGCTTTTATCTGTCAAATCGGCAAAAATTCTGACAGGCTCCGGCAGCGCCGGCATAAATTTATCACATAATCCGCAGGACTTAAGCTTAGCCAGAATATCCTCCGGCGGCGCTGATACCTTTATCCTGCCATTATCCATTAAAACAATCTGGTCGGACATCTCAAAAGCATTTTGTAGGCAATGCTCCGCCATTATTACCGTAAGGCCGGTTTCAGCGTTCAGTCTGCGCAGTGCTGAATACAACTCTTCCACGCCTATAGGGTCAAGCTGTGCCGACGGCTCGTCCAGCAGCAAAAGCCGCGGCCGCATCGCCAATACCGACGCTAAATTCAGCATCTGCTTTTGTCCGCCCGAAAGCTGCGCTGTTTCTTGATTAAACCAATCTTCCATGCCAAAATATGCCGCTGTCTCAGCTATCCTGCTGCGGATTATTCTCGCCGGCAGTCCCATATTTTCCAGCCCAAAAGCAAGCTCGTGCCAGACTGTATCAGTTACTATCTGACTCTCCGGCCGCTGCATGACAAAACCTATCTCGCAACTTGACAAAGCGTCTAATTCTGATATATTCCTGCCGCGGTAAATTATATCGCCCTTTAACTTGCCGTGCGGGGCAAGCTCTTTCTTTATAAGCCGCAGCAACGTCGTCTTGCCGCAGCCTGACGGGCCAAATATTGTTATAAACTGCCCGCAGTTTACAGACATGGATATATTGTCAAGCGCCGGTATATCTCTCTTAGGATATGTAAAGCTTAGATTGCTGATACGCAGTATCTCCATTTCAGCCTCCCTGCTGCCGATAATAGCGTCGGCAGAAACAACAGCACCCCATAGCATATATAAACCGTTAAGCTAAATGGGCTTATATTTATAACATCTGCCGCCGGATAATATGAAAAAGCCGCTGTGCCTGCCGCAAGTCCGGCAATAACAACGGCTGAAAGAAATGCCGTAACAGCAAAGAATACTATGTCTGAGCCTTTAAATTTAAACAGGCTATAACTGCTCCGCTTTGCTGCGCCATAGCCGCGTGCGCGCATGGAGCCGGCCGTCTCCACCGCTTCCTCAAGCGAGCGGGAAATATTAGCTGAAAATACGCGGGACGCCGTCTTAATACGGGGAATAAGCCTACCGTCGCCCGCTATGCCCATACATTTCTGCATAGATGACGATGTCTTAAGCTGTTTTGTAAACATCGGGACCAGACGCATTACAATAGTTATAACTAACGCTGTTTTCGGCAGCATGTTCGCAAACAGATACATAAATTTATCATCCGTCAGTATGTATCCCATACATCTAAACCACAGCAGCACCGATATAAGCACGCCGGCAATGGCAAACCCGTAAAGCAGCGCCTCGGCCGTAACGGCGCGAAGCCCTATATAAAACATGACCGTTTGGCCGCGGTGTACTATAAGCGGATTTATAAGCGAGGTCAGAAAAAAAATTATTATATAAAATTTTATACCTTTAAAGGCCCGCCGCCCGTCAAACACAGCACAGCCGCAGACTGCCCCTATAAACGACAGCATTATGAATACCGGATGCATTACAAACATCGATATTACTATTATAATCAAAAAGTAAATGGCGACGGGTATTGGATGAATGAATGTAAAATCCTTCATAGCAATTCTCTTTAAATTAGATAATTTTTACTTAACATTAAATTCAAATGTAAGTCTCCGCAAAAATCAGACAGCATCGTGCCGAATATATCACCGCTTTTATACCACAGCTCCTATAACGCTCATCGCCGCTGTCCCACAGGACTTATGCAAATATTATCATCCGCTTGTACGAAATATCCTCAATATTTTCAGCAAGACAAAATGCATTTTTGCAGGCGCCGCACTGTTTTAAGCAAAACAAAATTAAATTTAATATTGCCGATACGTCTGACTGTAAAAAGTATGGGCGCAAACAGTGCGCATACTTTTTAAATCAGCCCGCAATAATCCGCCATAGGCTATTGTAATTACTTTCTGCGCTCGTCGTTTGCATATCGCCCAGCCACGTGTGACAAAGCAATATCGCAGCATAAAATCAATATGCCTTTGCCACATTCAATTGCGCAAAAAAGACTTTATTTGTAAGCAGCTAATTTTACCCCATTATTTTTCTAAGTTATTTATTTTTCCCGCATCGGGCCGAGAAACCACAGACCCGCTCGACGCTAATCAATATGGGATTACATGCTGTCTACTGCTTCAATGCCCAGTAAATTAAGATAGAGCATAAGCACTTTTCTCACAGTTATTATAAGCGCCGTCCAGTTTTCCCTTTTGGCCGCGTTCGGCTCGTCTATTATCCTGTTATCGTGATAAAAGCGCGAGAACAGTGCCGCCGTCTGATATAAATTCTCACATATTATATTAGGTGCACGGTCGGCCGCAGCTTTTATCACAGTATCGGCGCTCAACGCCATTTTTAAATACAGCTCACGCTCAATGTCGGAATATATCTCTGACGGCTTTATGTTACTGTCATATGGCACATTCAGCTTTTTGAGTATGGAATTTATACGTGTTACAGTATATAAAATATACGGGCCTGTTTTGCCTTCAAATGCCAAAAACTTGGACATATCAAATATATAATCCTTGGACTTCTGATTTATCAAGTCGCCGAATTTAATGGCAGCTATTCCGATTTTCTCCGCTTTATCAGTCTTTTGCTCATTATCTTCCTCATCACTCATGTGCGCGGATTCATTAAGCTTTTCCAGTGCCGCGGCGGACGCCATATTAAGCAACTCTTCCAGACGCATCGTGCCGCCGTCTCGCGTTTTAAACGGCTTACCGTCAGGACCGTTGACGGTGCCAAAGCCCAAAAACTCAAGCGCCGTATCATCCGGTATAAGCTGCGCAAGCCTTGCACACCTGAATACCTGCTCAAAATGCAGCGACTGGCGGCTGTCAGTTATATACAAAATCTTATTAGGCGAAAAATCACACTGGCGCTGTATTATCGTAGCAAGATCGGTGGTAGCATATATATTTGAGCCATCTGACTTTTTCACAATAACCGGCGGAATTTCGGCAGTGTCATCATCTTTTGCCACATCAACGACGAGAGCGCCGTCGCTCTCTCTCACCAGGTTTTTCCCGCGCAGTGCCTCCATAAGCTTATCTACGTATTTTTCAGCGTCGCTCTCGCCGTACCAGCAGTCAAAGCTTACATTCAGCCTATTGTAAATTTGCTTTAAATCCGGTACAGATACCGCCATTATCTTTTTCCAAACCGCCATGTAGCCGGCTTGTCCCTTCTGTAAATCCGCTGTAGCTTTTAGCGCCTCGCGCTTAAAGCCGTCGTCTTCCTTGCTCTTTTTGCTGGCAAAGGGATATATCTCGCTCAAGTCCTCAATCGTTATGTCGGGGAAAGTATCGGAGCCTTCATCAAAGTCCGGTGCAAAGCAGCGCCAATCGGGATGACGGTGTTTAAGCTCGGAGATGATAAGGCCTATCTGCAGTCCCCAGTCGCCCAGATGTATATCGCCTATGACTCTTGCCCCGCAGGCCTTGAGTATACGCTTAATCGACTCGCCTATAACCGCAGAGCGCAGATGTCCTATGTGAAGCGGCTTCGCAACGTTTGGTCCGCCATAATCTATTACTATAGTTTCTCCCGCATTTACAGCAGGCACCTCGCCTGCCGCATCGCATGCAAATTTAAGCAGCTCGCCATCAGACAAAGTGAGATTTATAAATCCGGGCCGTACAGCCTCTGCCTTTGAAAAAAGTGATTTGTCCATGGCCGCTACAACCTCATCGGCTATTATGAACGGCGCCTTTTTGTAGCGTTTTGCTCCCTCAAACGCGCCGTTACACTGAAATTGGCAAAGGTCAAGTCTATCAGACATTGTTACTCTTCCCATTGACCTGTCATATCCGCATTTTTCAAAAGCATCGCCGACTATGCCGGCTAAAAATTCTGTTATAATCTCCATTATTTTCCCCTTTTTAAACTGTGCTATTTTACTCATTAATATTTATACTTTACTATAAATGCCCGCAAAAATCAATGTTTTGTGCAGGCAATGGTAAAATACCATGCTCTGACGAATATTAATTCCCCAACTTTACTTTTACAGGTTGCAGCATCTGAAAATTTATAAAAATTAAAAAACTTTTAAGAAAAAATGACTTCATAGTCCAAGCTTCTAATTCGGTCTGCGTTGGACGGCGGTATGCCGGACGGGCAAGCCAATGCTTAGATAGCTCCTTTTGTACCTTTCATTCTCTGCATGGCGGAAACGCACAACTTAAAAGAAACTTAAAAAATAAAATTCATACTCTGCCAAATGCTAACTGTAGAACTCGCCGGCAGTATAAAATTGATTGCAGACATGATCCGGCTTGCCTGTTAAATCTGCTTAACAACAGTGTGTAAAGCTCAGCTCGCTTAAAACAAGCGCTGTAATGGGAACCTGACCGCTTCGTTTACAAATGCCAAAATTCAAATTTAGGCACATTAGGCCAATTCCTATTCTTGTAACTTAAGCTGAAAAGAAAACAAGACGCGGAAAGTTCGCGTCTTGTTTTGTAAATTAAAATTAGCAAATTGGAGACTTTAAATTAAACAGGCATTGCCGCTTTGACGTAAAAGCAGCACTGCAACAAGCTTTAAAATATAGATAATATTGGCACAAAATAAAGCTCAGTAAAATTTATAATTTTTAAGTGCATCTTCACCCTAACAGCGCCTTGTTCCAAAGCATAAACTTCACTTAAAGCATCAATATGATTTACTCTTTTTAAGCATCTTTGCAAGCTCTTTAACTGATGGGCGCTGGCCGTACATAAGTGTGCCTAAGCGATATATTTTCGAAGCCAGCATACCTATTCCAACCGCTGAAATAGCTGTAAGCGCTATCGATATAATTATGCCGTACATCGGCACATCGGTGACGCAAATTCTTACAAACATAATAAACGGTGTAAAGACAGGAATATATGAAAGTACTATAACAACTAGATTATTCGGCGACGCCATTGCGGTGAAAGCTCCAAAAAATCCTACCAGCACAAGTACTATAACAGGCAGCGCTACGGTGTTTATCTCCTCAACGCGGTTGACAAGCGAGCCAAGCGCGCCATAAAGAGCCGCAAATATAAAAAATCCCAGCACATAGAATATAACCGCATATATGACTATATCTACCGGCATGCTGAATATTCTTGATATAAATTCGTACTGCGACCAGAAGCTGCTGTTTATATTATAGAATACCAGTACAGCTGCAAGCCATATGCCTATCTGCGTAAGCCCTGCCGTGCCGGTGCCGAGTATTTTGCCAAATATTAAGTTATTAGGCTTAGCGGAGGTAATAAGCAGTTCCATCGCGCGGGAACTCTTCTCAGTAGCTATCGCCGTCGCCACTAACTGCCCATATAGAATTATGCTTATATAAAGCACCATTAGCAGCACATAGGTATAAATGTATGTGTCGCCGAAGTCACTGCCGCCGGATTCTATTACTGTGAGCTGCGGTGCGGTCATAAGCGCAGATATCTGCTCCTGGCTAAGTCCCGCTTCATTATAAAGACTAAGCTGATATTTTGCTTTTACTGCTGCATATATCTCATCAGAATCAAAACCTGTGGTTATACCATTGCTTTTGCTCATATAAGTATAGTCGGTGCCGGAATTTATAAAAAATGCACCATTATACTCGCCATTATTTATACTATCCTTTATCGCTGCGTCTTCGGCGCTGCCGCTAGTTTGAAGCTTGACATTATACTCCGGCAGCATCTTTTCTGCTTCCTCTTCACTGGTAAAAATACCGGCCTTGTCGACTATCAACAGACTTTTTGTCCGCTCAACGGCAGCCGTAGTATTTGAGCCGCTACTGCCGAATATGCTGCTGATAGAATCTGAAAACAGCGGCGGCACCGAGAGGAAAAGTATAATAAGTGCTGTTACAACTATTGTAAAAACTAAAAACACCTTATTTTTCATATAATTGCCATATTCATATAAAAATACTGTCTTAAGCTGTTTCATTATTTTTCACCCGCCTTTTCTACAAATATTTCCTCAAGCGTCGGCTCAAGAATTTCATATTTATCCAAAGTTATATCGGAATCTATAAGCTTATGCAGCAGTTTATCCTTATCAGCTGCATCTTTAAGCTTTATAACCGCTTCGCCTGGCTCTTTAGACTCTATGCTTTCAGCAAGTCCGCCTATTTCAAGCTGTGCCAGCTTTCCCTTTATATCCGGAATATCAGCGCAGATAAGCACCTTACTGCGATCATAACCCCGCTTTATCTCCTTAAGATTTCCGCTAAGTACTATTTTACCCTGATTAAGCATGGCTATATTATCGCAGAACTGCTCAACATAGCCCATTTGATGCGAGGAAAACAGCACTATTTTGTTACTGTCTATCAGCTCGCCGACTATGTCCTTAAGCATCTGCGCGTTTACTGGGTCGAGACCAGAAAACGGCTCGTCAAGTATAATTATGTCCGGATCGTTTATAAGCGTCGCCGCTAACTGTATTTTCTGCTGATTGCCCTTTGATAAAGTATTAAGCTTTTTGTCAGCGTATTCTGTCATCCCGACACGGTTAAGCCAGCGAAGCGCCGACTCCTTGGCATCATGTCGATTCATTCCGCGCAGCATGCCAACATATATTATCTGATTAAGTACTATCTGCTTTGGATACAGACCGCGTTCCTCCGGCAAATAGCCAAATTTCTTGCCGGACTGAGATACTTTCTGCCCGTCAATTTCAATTTTACCTAAATCAGGTGGAAAAACACCCATTATTATCCTTATTATTGTCGTTTTGCCGGCGCCATTTCGTCCTAAAAGTCCAAGTGCGGCTCCGCTCTCGCTTTCAAAGCTCACGCCCTTGAGCACATGCTTCGATGCAAACGACTTTTCTATGTCCTTAACCGACAGACGCATATTGTTCTCCTTTCTTTGCCACAAACGTCTTAGCATTGTATTTTGCACATAATTAATTTTTACTTAAGCATATCTGAATATGCACAGCAGTATTATAATATACACCCTATTAAACTGCAACATAAACGATAAAAATAAAATCCTTATTTCACCGCATTTTTCTAAAAGAAATGTAAAATACTTGTAAAATTTTTAGCGTTATGTTATTATAATAAATAATTTTCATTTTAATTTATTTATTATAATAAATTTTGTACAAATATAACAAGAAAGAAGGCGCATTAATGGTAAAAATACTTAAAGGCTTTTTAGGATTATCTATGTCATTTGCCATAGCTATCTCGGCTCTTGGCAGCGCTCCCGCCGCAGCTTTATTAAGCGCTGAGGCCAGTACATCCTATCAGATGAAGGAGGTTTATGAGCCGGAAACATCAATTATAGCTCCTCCCACAGTTATTACAAAAATTGATACTGAAAAAAAGCTTAATTCACTCAATACTGACGGCAAGCGTACTCAAGTGGCGTCATTTGAAATTGCAGATCAAAGCCTGAATGTTTCTGTAGGCGGCACTTCATACACAATTGCTCAGATATTCGATGCTTGTGCGACTGCCGTTATTCCAATGTTTACAACATCCGACGCTGCCACAGCAGAAGCTTTTGCAAATTATGTTGTTGAAAATGACATGTATGATGTTATGCTGGCATCTGATAATACAGATGTTTTACTGGCGGCTTATAATATAGAGTCCTGCGCAATACGCTATGCATATATTGCCGGCGCCGTGTCGGAGGAAAACAGCGCCGCTCAGATTGCTCTTGACACTCACATCGGCAACGCTACTATAGCGATAATTTCTCAGGATGAAGCATTGAGCAGAGACGACGCCGAATACTTACAGCTGCGCGGCATAGCCGTATGGCTCAGCTCGGGCATCGACAATGACAAGCAGCGTGTCTTCGACGCCGTTGATTGCGGTGCAAACGGTGTAACTGTTGATAATTTTAATACTGCCTACAATTTGTATAAAAAGGTTAAAGGCGAGGAACCGGTATCCATACGCAAGTCGTTTATAGTAGGACATAGAGGCTCTCCCACCGCTGCGCCGGAAAATTCTCTTGCAAGCTATGAAAAGACGATAAGCCTTGGCGGAGACGCGATAGAAACTGATGTATGGATGCTGGCAGACGGCTCACTCATCTGCAATCATAACGGCTCGCTGGACGGCTACACTACCGATACAACCGCCAAAGGTGCGATAACCAAGTATACATGGGAAGATATCAGCAAGTATACTCTTAAGGCTCAGGGGGCGTTTGACAGCGAGCAGTTCTGCAAGCTTGAATGGCTGTTTGAGCTGCTTCAGGAAAATCCTAAGATTATCACTTTCCTTGAGATTAAGGATACCCGCAAGGAAGCGGTTGAAGCTATGGTGAAACTTATGGAGGAGATGGGCGTAGAGCAGCAGGTATTCTTTATTTCTTTCGGCGGAGTATGCCTTGAATATGTAAATGAATTTGCCCCATACTGCGGCACGGGATATCTTACAAGTCCCAAGTATGACGCTTCTTTGTCGGTCAATGAAAATCTCAAAATTGTTATGGATTCTTTGGGGAGCTTGGCCGCTACCGCCGACTATATCTACGGCACAGGCGATAAAAATATAATTCACACTGCCGAATTTGTAAATGCGGCCTCTCACCGTGGTATACTTATGCAAGCGTGGACGGTCAACAGCGAAGATGATGTAGTTATGCTTGCCAAGAACGGTGTAACCAGCATAACCACTAATTATCCCACATGGTCAAAAAATGAAAATTTGCACACATATGAAAGCATAACCGCTGAGACTCTTTTCCCCGCAAGCTATACTGTTTTGATAATATGCATATGCGCGGCGGCAGTCGTTGCAGCAGTGATTGTCATAGTCTGCATTGCTGTCGTCAAAA
>CAJFJP010000001.1:0-21349 GCA_904384255.1 Candidatus Timburyella stercoris | reverse complement strand
TCAAGGCCTGCTTTTTTTGCTGTCGCTTTGATCATTATAAAACCCGCGCTCCTATTATGGTGGAAAATGGCTTGGCGAATAAATTAGTAAAATCGGAATAGTAAATCAAAAGGAAAATATAATAAAATGAAATACGTAAAAGCCTAATAAATGCTGTAAAACTTAGCCAGGTAAATATGACTGGTTTATAATCTGTATGGCAAACGATAATATAATATTTATTAATACTTCCTTCTAATGGTCAGTAAGTACTTACCCCTTTGGCCGTACATACCACTATTTTACTATTGGTTTTTATTTAATCTGTATCCGCTTAAGATTAATCTCCTTTATCAAAAAATAAAATAATTATACTCATTAAGAAAGCAGCTTCATAACCTCATTTCGAGTGCGGGCATCAGACTTCATGCCGCCTCTTAGCGCAGACGTCTTAGTTTTTGCGCCGGCAGCGCGTGCTCCACGCATGGACATGCAAAGATGCTCCGCTTCAACTACTACCGCAACCCCTCTTGGCTGCAGCACTTTTTCTAAAAAGTCCGCAACCTGTGATGTAAGTCTCTCTTGCAGCTGAGGGCGCTTGGCAAAAGAACCTACTATTCTTGCAAGTTTAGACAGTCCTATAATCTTTCCGTCTTTTGGTATATATGCAATATGTGCCTTGCCTATAAAGGGAAGCAAATGGTGCTCGCACATTGAATAAAATGGTATATCCCTCACCACTACCATTTCGTCAGGAGATTCTTCATTAAATATTTTGACGTGCGTCTGCGGGTCTTCCTCAAGTCCGGCAAATATTTCCTCATACATATTTGCCACACGCCGCGGAGTCTCTTTAAGTCCCTCTCTGTCCGGATTTTCCCCTATTGCTAAAAGTATCTCCCTTACCGCCATCTCTATTCTAAGTTTATCCATTTATATCTGCCTTTCAAAGTTGCGTCATGCTTTTCTGATATACGCAACACCATTAATTTTTTGCCAGGCTGCCTGTGAATTTTGAGGCTTGCAGCCTGTTAATTTACATATATTATACCAAAAGTACGTATAATAAGCAAGCATTAACGACCTTTATATACAAAATATAAATTTATTTTTTACTTTTTGTTTTTTTGTCTTGAAAAAATATCGTTTTATGGCATAATATTAAAAGGTATATGGAATTAAATTGGGGGCGTATTAATGAGTTTTCAGAGGAAGGATATTAAAATATTTTCCTGCAATTCAAATCGTCCGGTGGCAAAGCAGATAGCGGAAACACTGGGCCTTACTCTTGGCGATTCTGAGGTTTCTAAATTTTCCGACGGCGAGATAAGCATTTCCATAGGCGAGTCGGTAAGAGGTTCGGACGTATTTATTGTACAGTCCACCTGCGATCCGGTCAATGACAATCTGATGGAACTGCTTATAATGATAGACGCCATGAAACGTGCATCTGCCGGCCGTATTACTGCAGTTATGCCGTATTTCGGCTATGCAAGGCAGGACAGGAAAGCAAAAGCGAGAGATCCAATTTCTGCTAAGTTAGTGGCTGATCTTATAACCGCCGCTGGTGCAGACAGAGTACTTACTATGGATTTGCACGCATCACAGATACAGGGCTTTTTCAATATTCCTGTTGATCATTTGCTTGGCGCACCTATTCTTGCAAACTATTATAAGAATACATATGACGACTGCTCTCAGTATGTAGTAGTTTCTCCGGATATGGGAGCCATTAAGCGAGCCCGCAATTTTGCGCATTTTATAGAGACAGATACTCCTATTGCCATTGTTGACAAGCGTCGTCCCAAGGCAAATGTCAGCGAGGTTATGAATATTATAGGCGATGTTAAGGGCAAAAAGGTTGTGCTTGTTGACGAGCTTATAGACACGGCCGGCACTCTCTGCAATGCGGCAAAGGCTATTATAGAAGTCGGTGGCGCTACCGAGGTTATGGCCTGTGCTACTCACGGCGTACTTTCCGGACCGGCACTGCAGCGTATTACCGACAGCTACATAAGCAAGGTTGTGCTGCTCGATACAATTATGCTTCCTCCGGAAAAGCTTATAGATAAGATTAATGTCTTGCAGGTGGCTCCGTACTTTGCTGAGGCTATTGAACGCATTTATGAAAACAAGCCTGTAAGCACAATGTTTAGCTAATTGTATTCTTTACATATAGATAATGTTTTAATAATTCCTGTTTAGTGCATGGGTTTTATGACAATATATGCACAAGTTTTGATTTATTATAGGGTGGGGAAGCATTTCCCCGCCCGTTGTGTGTTGTATACATGATTTTTACCATATGTTTAAGATAAAGCAGTCTAATTAAAAATTTATGCCGACAATAAATTTATGTGGCAAATCTACATGTTCTTATTAAGCCGTATAATTATTGCAAATTCTTAATATGGATGAAAGCTTATGGACACAATTTTGCCAAATTTATCTTTTAAGTGATTGTATTACATTCGTTCTAAGAAAATATACTGTAAAGTTACGCTCTGAACTAAAATATTCACGCCGCTGAGCCTTAAACGAATTGCATACAGGCTCAGCCTGGTTAAGTATAAGCACCGCATGAGCACACTTTCGTGCACCTTAAAATAAATCTATCTTATTGAGTCTTAAGCGAATTGAAGCCAGGTTCAGCCTGGTTAAGTATAAGCACTGCATAAGCACACTTTCGTGCACCTTAAAAATAAATATCATTGAGTCTTAAGCGAATTGCGTCCAGGCTCAGCCTGGTTAAGTATAAGCACCGCATGAGTACGTTTTCGTGCACCTTAAAATAAATATCATTGAGTCTTAAGAGAATTGAAGCCAGGCCCTGCCTGGTCAGCCTGGGAGGAAAATATGTTTAATGTATTTAAAAAGGGAAAATATGACTTCATTATAGCAGGTTTGGGAAATTTTGGCCCGAAATATGACAATACGCGCCACAATGCTGGCTTTATGGTTATCGATGCTCTTGCCAAAGAGCTTGGCGTTCAGGTAAACAAAAATAAGTTTCATGCGCTTATAGGCGACGGTGAAATATCCGAGCACAGGTGCATGCTTGTAAAGCCGCTTACTTTTATGAACAATTCCGGCGAAAGTATAAGGGACATCTCTTCTTTCTACAAAATATCCGCACCTAATATTATTATAATATCTGATGACATATCTTTGGACGTGGGCAGAATACGAATTAGGCGGAGCGGCTCCGCCGGCGGCCACAACGGGCTCAAAAGCATATTCGAACTGACCGGCACTACCGACTATCCCAGAATAAAGGTGGGCGTCGGCAATAAGCCAAGCCCTGATTATGACTTGGTTAAGCATGTGCTCGGTAAATTTTCTAAAGAAGATCTTACTTTATTAAATACAGCTATTGATAATGCATGCGGCGCTTTAAAGCTTATGATAAACGGTGAAATTGACAAAGCTATGAATCTTTATAACTGATTTTTGACTATTATGCCTTGTGGCCGGTTTTATTATCTCTGCTGCAATTAAACAGTTTACCGGTATGCCTGTCGCCGACGCTATACAATTTAGGCTTGAAAAAGCATTTGGTTTCTGATTAAAGATTTTACCTTTCTTTATTCATTAAACTGTGCGGTAAAATTAATGTAATGTAGAGCGATTACAGGCCATATAGCCAATAATAGATTATTGTCGCATGGCGGCAGTTGTAAAAAACTTGATTTTAAATACAGTCGCATGTCTGAAACGGTGGTAACAATGCAATTTATTTTTAACAAGCTTAATACTTTGCCGGAATATGTAGCGCTTAGGCAGTCCGCTTGCAGCGGCGCCTTTCCAATGGCTGTCACCGGCGTGTCGCATATACACAAGGCAGTGCTTTTTTCTGCGCTGCTTAAGGACTGCCATCAGAAGGGGTTGTTGCTTACTCCTACAGAATCAGATGCTGCGGCTCTTAAGGAGGATATTGAGGCGCTCGGGCTAAGGACGTTGCTTTATCCGGCAAGGGATTTTATTTTTCACGATATATCTGGTTCGTCACATGAATATGAGCATGCGCGTCTTGACGTTCTCTGCCGTATGATAAGCGGCGATTATGATGTCTGCATATCCGCAATAGACGCCGCGCTGCAGTATACTTTGCCGCCGGAGCGGCTTGAGCAGAGCCTGTTCACTGTAAAATCCGACGATGATATCGATTTAATGTATTTTACGGCGCAGCTTATATCGGCTGGGTATAAAAAATGCGAGCAGGTGGACGGTCCCGGACAGTTTGCCGTACGCGGCGGTATAATCGACATTTTTACGCCAGGGCTTTCTTTACCCGTCAGAATAGAACTGTGGGACACAGCAGTAGACTCTATATCCATGTTCGACGTTATTACACAGCGCCGTACTGAGCAGCTTGATAAAATAACCATATCTCCTGCAAGAGAGGTGCTTTTTGAATCCGATGACGAACTATCGGAAAAACTTCGTGATATATATTCAAAGCTTGACACTGCTGCGCCTGCAAAGCGCAGTTTGGAAAAGTGTATAGAGCTTATATCATCTGGCGCCCCGCCCGCCAGCTACGACAGGTTTATCGGCATAGCATATAAAAAGCCGGCAACGCTGCTGGACTATATCAGCGGCGGCATTATTGCGGCGAGTGAATCGACAGGGCTTAAAGAGCGGTGCCGCACATCACAGTGGCAGATTGAACAGGACGTTCAGCAGCTACTGGAGGAGGGCGTTGTGCTGCCGCAATATTGCGAGTTTGCCCTAAGCTGGGATGCTTTTCTGCACTGTGCCGAAAAGCAAAAACTTATTATTTTAGATACCTTTCCCAGAGGGCACTATGATATACATATAAAAGCGCTGCAAAGCATAACGCTGCGCCAGTCCTCACCGTGGAGCGGCAGCCTTGAAACGCTTGTAGAAGATGTTCAGCCCATTCTCCGCAGCGGCGGCGCCTGCGTGGTGCTTGCCGGCCTTGAAAAGGCTGGTGCGGCTCTTGCAACGGACTTAAGCGGTGCAGGTATATCCGCTGCCTTTATAAAAAATCCAAATGATGTAAAGGGCGGCATGGTCACTGTAACCACCGGCGGGCTTTCCGGCGGATTTGAATTTCCCGGCGGGAACTTCTGCCTTATTACTAAAGGCAGATATAACGCCGCACGGCGCACTTTGCGCAAAAAGAGTTCGTCGTCAAAGGGCATAAGCAGCCTTGAGGAGATTAACAAAGGCGATTACATAGTCCACGCAGCACACGGCATCGGCATTTACGACGGTGTTGAGAAAAAGACTGCTGGAGGCATAACAAAGGACTATATTAAAATAAAGTATGCCAAGGGCGACGTGCTGTATGTTCCAGTCACACAGCTTGACCTTGTATCAAAATATATCGGTCCCAGCTCGGAGGACGGACATGTTAAAGTAAACCGCTTAGGCGGCACTGAATGGGCCAAAACAAAACGACGCGTTAAATCGGCTGTTAAGGATTTGGCAAAGCAACTCACGGCACTGTACGCCAGCCGCATGAATATAAAGGGATTTGCCTTTTCAGAGGACACCGACATGCAAAACGATTTTGAGCGCCGTTTCGAGTACGAGGAGACAGACGACCAGCTCAGAAGCGCCGCTGAAATAAAGGCGGATATGGAGCGTCCTGTGCCGATGGACAGACTGCTGTGCGGCGACGTCGGCTTCGGAAAGACGGAGGTTGCTCTGCGCGCCGCATTTAAATGCATTGCCGACTCAAAGCAGTGCGCAATTTTAGTTCCCACCACAATCCTCGCACTGCAGCATTATCAAACTATAACAGCGCGCATGCAGGGAATGCCGGTAAATATCGAGCTGCTCTCCCGTTTCCGCTCGCCCAAGCAGCAGAAGGAAATTTTAAAGCGTGTAAAGTCCGGCGAAATTGATATTATTGTCGGTACACATCGGCTCGTTTCCAAGGATGTCGTGTTTAAGGACCTCGGCTTGCTCATTGTCGACGAAGAGCAGCGCTTCGGCGTAGCACAGAAAGAAAAGCTTAAGGAAAGCTTCCCAGCAGTGGACGTGCTGACGCTTTCCGCCACGCCTATTCCCCGCACGCTCAACATGGCAATGTCTGGGCTGAGGGACATGTCGGTTATAGAAGAGGCGCCGCAGGACAGGCATCCGGTTCAGACTTATGTGCTTGAATATGATTCCGGCATATTGCTGGACGCCATAAGACGTGAGCTGCGCCGCGGCGGGCAGGTTTATTATATACACAATAAAATTGAATCAATTGACAAAATTGCCGTGCGTCTTGCATCCCAGCTTGGCGGTGCACGCGTTGCTGCTGCACATGGAAGAATGAGTGAGAGTGAGCTGTCGGATATATGGCGCCGCCTTTTAGAGCATGAAATAGATGTACTCGTCTGCACCACTATAATTGAGACAGGGGTAGATGTGCCGAACGTTAACACACTTATTATTGAGGACGCTGACCATATGGGCCTGTCGCAGCTGCACCAGCTCCGCGGGCGCGTTGGACGCTCACCGCGCAGAGCCTATGCATATCTCACCTTCAGGCGCGGCAAGGCGCTTACCGACATTGCATACAAGCGCCTTGAATCTATCAGGGAATATACTGAGTTTGGTTCCGGCTTTAAAATAGCTATGCGCGACCTTGAAATACGCGGCGCCGGAAATATTCTCGGCGGAGAGCAGCACGGACATATGGAATCCGTTGGTTATGATATGTACGTTAAGCTCCTTAATGAGGCAATAAGCGAAGAAAAGGGGCTTAAATCCCCCGTCGAAGAGGAATGCGCCGTTGATATGCAGATACAAGCGCATATACCTGAAAGCTATATTTCCGCAAACGCTCAGCGGCTTTCAATATACCGCCGCATAGCCGATATCCGCACCAGGGACGATGCCGACGACGTAATTGACGAGCTTATTGACCGCTTTGGCGATCCGCCGAAAAGCGTGCTTGGACTTATCGACATATCGCTGCTGCGCAGCCGGGCGGCATCGCTTGGAATATCTGAAATTGTGCAGAAAGGTCAAAGCATGCTCTTTTTCCCGCGTACGCTTGACATGGAAAAAATTTCCGGGCTTGTGTCGTCCATGAAGGGGCGTGTGCTAGTAAGCGCCGGCCAGCGGCCGCATGTGTCCGTTAAAATTATTGGCGAGCCGTTTGACACGGCACTGAGCGTGCTGGATGCTTTAGCGGCTCAGAGCGGTGACTTAGCTTAGGCAAATACAGCAGATGAGATTAATTTTTATGTATGCATAGCCATTAAAAAATCATTGGCCGCTGCTCTTATATTGTGTCGCAGAATTAAAAACTATAGCTTTGCACAGTTTTCAGAGAATCAAGAACTTGCTGATCACTGCAATGGCACTGAAGGATTATTATTGCATCGCTTGTGTCGACTAATAAAGCAGTTGTTTTCGCTTTCAGGTCTATTTTTGCAAAGATAGTGTGCCTCTCGCAGAAACTTCCGATTATCTTTGCGCGTCCGGCGCTTTTGGGTTTTTTCCTAAACTACACATTCTTCAAAATAATATTTGCCAAGGCTTTTCTATTCCTAATTCAACTTAGGATTTTTATTAAGCCTGAAAGCAATAAAGCGTTAATCAACCTTTTTAAGGCCGATTAACGCTTGTTTTTATACAATTATTTTGCAAAAGCAGCTCAAAGATGCCGATGGCTTTGAGCGCTTGTGATAAGCCCGACAAGTAATATAGATTTACCGAACTGCCGCTGAACAGAGACTTTAACGGGCTCTAAGAAGTCCGATACCACGTCCCAGCTCTCAGACAGCATTATATAAAAGCGTATACTCTCTGCCGCCATGAAAGCAGAAATCAGATATTGCCGCTCTGTGCGGTTAATTGCTGCTTACTGGTCGGTATAATTTTGCATAACGAGTTTGGCATATTCTTGCAAAGCCTTTTGCCAAAGTTTTTTATGACTATCTCCGCCTGCACCGCGCAATATCTTGTTTGAGGCAAAAAATTACCTGCTGTATGTGGAGCTTTACCTAATATAGCATTGCCGCCGCTGTGCTTTTATTGAAAAATATCTTAGCCTTTATGAGGCGGCGATATTGAATTTTATTATTCTAATTTGTCGGCTAAGGCATCAAGGTCGTCGTCCGAGAAGATATGCTCACCGTAAAAGAGCATTGATACGGTATCCACAAAATTGACGGCTTCTTCAAAAATGGCCTCGCCTGACCCGCCTTCAATCATATATCTTGTCCGGCTTGAACTTAAATCTGCCAAATTCATCGATAAGTTAAGCTGTTCAAGCTGAATATCCATATACTTTTCCTTCGTTTTGCTCTCTGCTGAGGAAATATTATCACTTAAGCTTTCCCAGTATTCTTCAAACTCATTATCAAAATTATCATATGCGTCAATTACTGTATCAGCATAATCATATAAATCGCTGTCGGTAATTTTATCTGACCTCTTTAGCTCTGCAAAGGCAGCGTCAAATTCTTTAAACATCCCTGCTATGAGGCGATTTCCGGCCGCATCAAGGCTGTATGCTTCAGCGACCTCCGGCCGCACTGTTTTCCCTCCCCCGCAGGAGTAAAGTCCCGCCGAAATCAGTACGATAAAAAATATTGCCGCATATTTTTTTATTTTTTCCATATTAACCCTCCATTTTGACATTCACTGAATGTTATATATGCTACCAATATAGCATATAATTTTAAAAATGACAAGCACTAAATGTCAAATTGGGGAATTATATGTTTATAAACAAAAGCAGTGACGGCAAAAACAATATATGCGGACCAAACATTGTACGCTTTCGCAAGGCGCTGAGGATATCGCAGCGAGAGCTTGCCGACCGTTTGCAGCTTATAGGCTTAGATGTCGATAAAAATGCAATCCAGCGTATTGAGGCAGGAAAACGCTTTGTAACAGATATTGAGCTGATTGCCATTTCAAAGGTGTTAAATAAAACTTTTGATGAGCTGTTAAATATAGTCGATAACTTATAAAACTAATACTTACAGTCAGGCAGTATACAGTATGTATACTGCCTGATTTAATATGTAAAAAATTTTTAATTATAATAAAATTAGCGTATTTTATAAATTTATTAAAAAATAATTAAATAAAATATAAATATTTTTTGTTTTCGACATAAATGGTTATTTTTTTCTCTTTTTATATGCTAACATATTATCAAATTACAGAGGAGGTAAAATGAAATGAAAAAGAAAATCAAAAAAATAAGCATTTTGTTGGTGTTGTGTATGCTATGCACAGTAATGTTTGGCTCGCTAGCAGCGCATGCAGATTCCTCTGATGTGTATGCTGGCGATTCCATTCGGTGGGTAAGCATGAGGGCGTATAAACAATCTTATAACAATATTTGTGTTGATATCCAGGTTAATTATACCAATTATCCGGATTATTATACCGGTGAGGACAATCTTAAAGTAAGCACATATGTTGAAACAACGCTTAATTATGCTGTAACATACTTAGCGGATGGAACTAACATAGATATTGCAAATAAATCAAGTCAAAGCATCGTTAGCTATCCGGAGCATCATTATGAATGGAATTTCCGTATAACCAGGCATACAGTTGATATAGACTATGACGCTCCTATTTATGGTTTCCAGGCAACCATACAATTCCCTTATTTAATAGATCACAACACCCCGCAATCTATATCCTTTGATATTGCCGGACTGAGCCGGACACTTACATTTGTGCCAAGCGCACTATAAATATTTCTACTAATAATTTAACATCCCTTACCACTCTTTTATAAAAAAGCATCCATGATACTTTTTGATTTGTATTATGGGTGCTTTTTTATTTTGCTCTCAAATTATTTATATATGTCTGCACTACATTATTGCCGATACATATAAAATCTTGCAAATGCTATAAAAAGTTTTCTATTAGCAAAAAAGGACGGCAAATTGGATCAGTACACTTTGCCGCAGACAATTCAGCTTTATCAGACATACATTTGTATTAATGCTGCCGTTTTGCATATCTCTGTCTTAAAAAGCCGGCAAAATACAAGCTATTAGACAATAAATACAGCAGTAAAAAAGGCCCCTTTAAGGAGCCTTTACATACATTTTTTTATTTTTATAAATATTATATCGCCGTCCAGCCGCCGTCCACTGAAAGCAGCTGTCCAGTAGTGTATGACGAAGCGTCCGATGCAAAGTACAGCAGAGCACCATCAAGCTCCCCGTCGCGGCCGGGACGTCCCATCGGGCAGCGCATTTGTATTACCTTGAGGAAGTTGTCATCCCCTATTACACTCGACGTCATTTCCGACGGGAAATATGCAGGGCCGATTGCGTTTACAGTTATGCCATATTTGGCCCATTCAATGGCAAGCTGCTTTGTCATCATCTCTATGCCGCCCTTTGTTGTGGTATAGGCGGAAAGCGGCAGCTCCATCATGCCGACTGTGGAATGAATAGAGCCAATCATAATAATCTTGCCGTAGCCGCGCTTTATCATGCCCTTGCCGACCTCGCGCGAAAAATAATACGGCGCATCAAGATTTGTATGCATCATGGTCGTCCATATTTCGTCCGACTGCTTTTCAGCATTGTCAAACAGTCCTACACCGGCATTATTTACAAGTATGTCTATCTTGCCAAAATAATTCTCCACATCGGCAACCGTCTGCTTTATCTCGTCTACCTTTGTAACATCACACTTGTGCATATAGCAGCGGACACCCAGCTTTTCGACATCTTCTTTTACCGTCTTAAGCCGCTCTTCACGGCGCGCGACTATCGCAACATCTGCCCCATTGCGTGCAAGCGCTTTTGCAAACTGCACTCCAAGCCCGGATGACGCTCCTGTTATCAGCGCAACCTTGCCTTTTAAATCAAAAAGATTTTCCATAATATAATCTCCCTTCTATTAGAAAGTATAGTAAAACGCTAACTTTAGTCTACCACAAAAATTGCGCTTTTTTCATATAAAATGTAAATTTTTTCTTAATATAAATTTTTATAAAGCTGCTGTTATGCCTGCATCTATGTGTCTTACAATTAAGCGGTGACGGAGAAATGCTTTTGCCGCATATCAAAGCTATTAATAGTACGGCTGCTTTTTTCAGCATAAGCATTATGTGTCTGCACCCTGTGCTGTTCGCTTAAATCTGCCGAGTATAAATATACATTACATTATCTGCTCAGCTCTTTATAATTTTCGTTTAATCCATAGCCATATGTGTGGGCACAACTTCTCCGCTGAGCCATACTCCGACAATAATGCAATATTATTTACTCTTTAGCATTTTGGGCTGATATCGCCGCATCGCCATAGCCAAATCTAAAAGAAGGATAAGCCATAAGAAGCACAAACAGCAGCGGCGGCTGTGGACCTATCAGCGTGCAGTCGGTTATACCGTGTATCAGCACTCCGGCTATTATCGCTATAATAATAGACGCGCCTGCCCAGCCGGCCTTTTGCTTTCTTGCATCGCCTATCACATCTTTCATTCCGCCGGCGAAGTAGAGCACAAGCAGTGCGGTACCTATAATTCCAAAGCTCATAAGAAACTCCAGCGCTATATTATGCGCATGAAGCTGCAGAGCAGCGCCATATTGCTTATAAACAAACAGAAAAGAAAGCGGTCCGCGTCCAAACAGAGGCCGGTCGGCTATTGCCTGTATTGCGGTGTCCCATATAACCTTGCGTACATGATATGTCCGGCCGCCGAGATCCTCCAGCCGCGGGAAAAGCCCGCTTACCGTAAAGGCGGCGATTATAAGCGCTATAACAACTCCCAGCGATATAAAAAACGCTTTGCGCCGGCCGTTTATAAGCAGCATAATAAGCAGGCCAACGAATAACGGTATAAACGCCGAGCGGCAGTTTGTCAAATACAGCGATAAGCCGTTTAATAAAAATACAGCTATATAAAAAATCCGGCTTTGATTAGACGTTATAAGCTTATAAATACAGATAAGCATGACAAACACGCATATAGTAGCAAAGTAGTTTGCGTTTATATAGATTGAAAATGGCCGGTGCGATGCATCGCCTAATGCAAAATATGCCACTGCCTTTTCTATATATGATACAAACACTCCCAGCAGGCTGGATATGCAGGCAATATCAAGCACGAATTCATAGAGCTTTTTTGTCATGCATATACGCATAAACACAGACGCTATTATTATCATACATATTACAGCGCCGCAGCCCAGCCCCAAAAAGTTACCATAGACGGACGGCACTATAAGCATCAGCGCCATCAGCGCTATTGTAAGGGGCCAGATGGGAAGCTTTATAAATTTGGAGCGTATTTCCCTATTTATAAAAAAATATGCAGCTACGGCTATAAGTGCGGCAGCGCTAAATATTACCGGAAGAAATATACTTATGGTAAAAAGTATAATAAGCACCGCCGCCGGTGTTATAACTTCTATCCTGTTTTCTATAATTGATTTTATATGCGAAATTTTAACCACTACCTTGCCATATTAATAATGCAGGACTGCATAAGGCAAATCCTAACGGTTATCATGTGTATAATACCGCCAATTTTTTAAAATTACTGTTTTTATCATCCTGCTTATTCTGCTTTTTAATTTTAGACATTCTCAAAACAGCATTAAAGGAAATTATAGCAAAATAATATTTCTTTTTCAACAATCACAGCCGCATACCATATTATTTTGCAGGCCCTTTTTATCTATTATGTATATAATGGATTTATGCGCAATAACACTCTTTTTTAATTATTAAATGCTCCTTTTTTATTGATATGGCAAATTATGTTTGTTATAATAGATTATATATAATTTTATGTATAATCTATTTATTAGCATTAAAATACTGATATATAATTTTTTCAATTTTTATTCACTTATTAATATTATAAATTGGGGAGCTTTAAATGGGTATAGAAGCGTCAAATCGTATAGTGGTTAAGGTAGGTACGTCTACCCTTACCTTCAAAAACGGTAAAATGAATTTACAGCGTATAGACAAGATCGCGCGGGTACTTAGCGGACTTAAGAACGCCGGCAAAGAGGTCATACTCGTGAGCTCCGGTGCTATTTCCGTCGGATGCGGCGAATTAAGGCTCAGCCAGCGGCCGCAGACTATAGAGGGCAAGCAGGCGGTCGCAGCGGTTGGGCAGTGCAATCTTATGTCGATTTACGACAGATGCTTTTCAGAATATTCGCAGGTGGTTGCACAAATACTCCTCACCAGCGATGTTATTGACGACAGCGTGATGTATAAAAATGCCTGCAATACATTTGAAGAGCTTATTAAAATGGATGTAATACCCATTGTAAATGCAAACGATACTGTGTCTACCGCCGAAACGGAAATGGAAAACGACTTCCTTTCTGCAAATGTTGCAGTTATAACAAAAGCGGATGCTCTTATAATAATGACCGATACTGACGGCCTTTATGACAGCGACCCGCGCATAAATAAAAATGCAAAGCTTATACCTATTGTAAAAAATATAGACGAAACCCTTATGAAGTCTGCCGGAAGCAAGGGTACCCCGCGCGGCACCGGCGGTATGCGTACAAAGCTTGAAGCGGCGCGTTTTGCCATGCAGCATGATATTTATACCGCTATTATATCCGGCGAGGACCCTGCGCTTATTTACAGCGTTTTGGAGGGCAAGCCGGCCGGCACCCTTTTCGATATTGGTAAATAAGGCTGTCTATGACATTTGTGGAGAGACACTGATTAAAATTTAAGCTATATTCTTGCATGTCTGTGAAGGGTGCAGAACATAACAATTACTGCCGCTACGTCCGATTACAATTAGCGTATATTGGCAGCGGTTTTAGAGGAGGAATAAGGAATGATGGATATTTTAGAAATCGGTAAAAGAGCCAAGGAGGCGGCAAAATCGGTTAATATAGCCGCGCTTGATATTCGCAATGCGGCAATTTTAAATATTGCCTCAGCTATAGACGAAAACAGAGAATATATAACCGAACAGAATAATATAGACATTGAAAATGCGGAAAAGAGCGGAATGAGCGCCGCTATGATAGACAGGCTGCGTCTTACCGGCAGCCGTCTTGACGGTATGATAAAAAGCATGAGCAAAATTGTTATGTATCCCAACCCAATAGGCAAGGTTGAAAGCGGAAGCACCCTTGAAAACGGGCTTAAGATAATAAAGACACGCGTGCCATTGGGCGTTATCGGCATAATTTTTGAATCGCGTCCCAACGTATCAGTTGATGCGGCGGCGCTCTGCATTAAGTCCGGCAATGCCGTTATACTGCGCGGGGGAAAGGAAGCCATACATTCTAATATCGCGCTTGCGTCGATAATGCGCGAAGCGATAAATAAAGCCGGTCTTCCATTAGATACTGTTCAGATGCTGGAAAACACCTCACGCGAAGAGGCTGAGAGGATGATGCAGCTTAACGGCTATATAGATGTGCTTATTCCGCGCGGCGGGGCCGGGCTGATAAACAACGTTGTTAAAAACGCGACGGTGCCTGTTATTGAAACCGGTGCTGGGAACTGCCATGTATATGTGGACTATAATGCCGATGTTGATATGGCGGTTAATATTATAAACAACGCCAAAACATCGCGTCCCTCTGTCTGCAACGCCGCTGAGACGCTGCTGGTTCATAAGGATATAGCCGCAGCAGCGCTGCCTAAAATTAAGGCGAAGCTGGATGAAAGCAATGTGGAGCTGCGTGGCTGTCCTGAGACTGTAAAGCTGCTTGGCGGTGCGGTTGTTCCCGCTTCTGATGAGGACTATTACACTGAGTATAATGATTATATATTGGCTGTTAAAGCAGTCGCATCGGTTGATGAGGCGATAGAGCACATAAACAAGTATAATACAAAGCACAGCGAGGCTATTGTGACAAAGGATTATGCAAACGCGCAGAAATTTCTTAACAGCATCGACGCCGCCGCTGTGTATGTAAACGCTTCTACCCGCTTTACCGACGGCGAACTTTTTGGACTTGGCGCTGAAATAGGAATAGCGACACAGAAATCCCTTGTGCGCGGGCCTATGGGAGCAGATGCGCTTACGTGTACAAAATATTTAATTTACGGAAACGGCCAGATAAGATAAATTGCCGCCGGTTTATGCTTAAGAGATAAACCGCCGGACTTGTAAGATTTATTTTATATTTTTTATTTTTAAATAGTCTTGTATTAATATTGGCAGGAAGATTTTTGTTCTATGGCTAGACAGCTGCAAATTGCTTTATTATCTACAATGTATTATCGAGATGGATTTTTGTAGGAATTTGTATTAATTTGCTGTTGATTATAAATTTGGTATAATTTGCATTTTTGTATATATTTTATTCAATTTTGCTAAGCTAATTATAGCTGCCAAAAATCCGCATTAGATAAAAAGCAAGTATGCATATACATATTTATTGAAATATTATATATGTATTATACGGCGATGTATTTTTAGAGAAAAATTGCATTATATTAATATCAACTCCGGCGGCGCCGTTATTTTGGAGGAAGTATGAGCAACGATATTATAAGCCAAAATGCTAAAAAGGAAATGGTAAAGGCACAGATTAATGAGCTTATACGATTAAAGACAGCAGCTCTTTCAGCCGAAAATAAGTCTCTGAAAGAAAGAATGGCACAGCTTGAAGAAGAGATTAATCGGCTTCGTAATGAGAGCCGCGAGCCAAGTGATGAAGAAATAAGCCGCAAAGCCGGAAGAATAATTATAGATGCTCAAAAAACCGCACAAAAGATTATATCCGACGCTAAGGATCAAGCAAAATTAATTGAACAAGCGTCAAGCGATAGACTGTCTTCGCTTCAGGTTAATGCCAAGGCAGCTGAAAGTGCGGTAATAAAGCTTAAGGCGGAAAGCTGGGCTGCCTGCTGCGAACTGGATAAAAGTCTTGAAGAAATCCGTGCTGTTATTAAGGCATTGGAAAGTGATAAAAACTTATAAGGATACGAGCCTTTATATCCGGCAGTCACATTGCCGGATATATTTATTACATCATTTCTTATATTCGTGCGATGGCAAAACTTTATATTATTTACAAGGAGTATCTAATAATGAAAAAAGTAAAAATTACTGTTCTTAAAACTACTCTTGACAAAGAGCTTGCCGAGGAATATGGTATAAGCGGCCTTACTGCATGTCCAATGCTTAAAGCCGGACAGGTATTTTTTGCCGACTATGCAAAGCCAGACGGATTTTGCGACGAGGCTTGGAAGGCAATTTATCAATACGTTTTCGCTCTTGCGCACGGCGCTGGAAATCATTTATTCTATTATGGCGATTGGATTAGAAAGCCCGGTGTTGCAATCTGCAGCTGCAATGACGGGCTGCGCCCGGTAATATTTAAATTAGAAGCAACAGATAAGGAATCGAGTATAGACTACACTCCTGTAAGATAACAAGCATTAAGATAATATTATATATCTATTTTTAATTTTTCAGTATAAGTAAATCTGATTAAATGCATAAACCTGCTGCACATAATTCTGCGGTATTTCTAAGATATTGTTTAGCATTTTAATGTATATACTCTTTGTTTTTATCCGAAAAAGGTGATTTGCATACTTTTTAGAAAAGATTGCCTCCTCTTTGTAAGCGAATTTATGGTGTTTTATACATTCTTCATGCGCCAAAATTTTTTATGTTTTTATTTAAGCAAACATCTTTTTTACCATCACTATAGCCAACTGCTTATATAGACCGAAAATCTAATATTAGCTTGCCGTTTAAAGGTTCATCAAGTAATATCCTTTATCATAAAATAATGTCTATAAATGGCTTTGATATGACGACAGCATAATTTTTTGCTTAAATGTATTTGCCGTTTTATACTGCCATTTTATAAAATTTAAATTTTTATTTTTTATTCTAAACTATTTTTAAGCAGAAAATAAAAACGCCGCATGCACTTTAATTTTATGTGCATGCGGCGTTTAAGCTTTATTACTATTATATACTCAATTAATCGTCTATCTTTTTATCTTTAAGCATTCTTATTAAATATAAGTGACGCTCAAAATTATCTCTATACTGTTTTTTTAGAACTGACAATATTATTCCGCAAAAGAAGTTGAGTATCGCTACAACGCCCAGCGCGCTTATTACTATAAGCGTCGGAAATTGAAGTACTTGTCCCGTCATTATAAAGCTTACAAGTATGGGTATAAAAAAGGCTAAAAATATTACAACAAGTATAAGCGATATAAGTCCAAAGAAAACAAATGGCTTAGTGTCTCTAAAAAGACGTCCTATAGTTGTAATAACCTTAAATCCGTCGGAGTAAGTATTAAGTTTAGACTCGCTCCCCTCCGGCCGGTCTCGGTATTCAATTGGCTCTTCCACTATTCTGAAATTATTGTCAAGAGCAAATATAGTCATTTCCGTCTCTATTTCAAATCCCTTAGAAACAACTGGAAAAGACTTTACAAAGTCCCTGCTAAATCCGCGCAGTCCCGTCATAATATCATGCAACTTTGAACGGAAAAGCAAATTTATAAGACCTCTGACCAGAACGTTTCCCACATTGTGAAATGGACGCTTATTTTCTGTAAAATATGTTGATGACAATCTGTCGCCAACCGCCATATCAGCGCCTTCTTCCAGTACAAGCCTTTCAAGCTGCGGCGCAAATGATGCCGGGTAAGTATCGTCTCCGTCAGTCATGATATAGCAGTCAGCATCAATATCTCTGAACATCGCACGAACTACATTGCCTTTGCCCTGCTTATGCTCATATCTGACAATCGCTCCGGCTTCTCTTGCAATCTCGTCTGTTCCATCCGTCGAGTTGTTGTCATATACATAAATGTCTGCGTGAGGCAATGCCTGCTTAAAATCCTCTACGACCTTTTTTATAGTTTTGGCCTCGTTGTAACACGGAATTAATATGGCCGTTTTCATCAAAAACTCATCCTTTCTTTTTATCAAAATACGGTCTTATTCGGTATAGTGCAAATCGTTTCGCTACATAATTCCATACCATTACAATAAGCGTTACTATCACCTTTGCAATAGACGCCGGCATAAACTGCATAAACATCAGCATGAACAACTCAGTAAGTCCCAAGCCAATTATGCTCGAGCCTAAGAACACAATCTGAGATGCCAGATTTTGCTTGCCAGCATCCTCAAACACCCAGAAAACACATATAACATAATTTAAAATTACAGAAACAGTAAAGCTTGCCGCTATGCATACCCAATCGGGCAACGGTGTGAGCTTCATCAGCAGCATCATTATGCCCCAGTCAACAGCAAAGCAAATAAAGCCGGTTGCGCCAAAGCGGAATATCTCCATTGCCTTTCCCTGCACCTTATACCGCTTTGCATCTATAAACGGCAATGCCAGCAGCAATGGACACAATATAAGCAATGGCAATGTATATCTTATGCAGGCAACAGGTCCAAGAAATAAGCTGCATATAAGCGCCGCTATAATTGCAAGCGGTATAAGCATGGTAAATTTTCTCTGTCTAAAGATAACCGCTATACATAATATTACAGCCCATACTGGCATATAATTGCTAACTGCCGCAGAAACAATTGGAATATTTTCAAAAGAAGTTTGTCCAGCCTTCATTAAATAATCATAATATGCCGGAAAAAGGCTGTGCTGCTCTACCGGTATCTCTTCAATAGTGTGAAAACTGTCCAATTGACTCCAATTATGCGCTGTTTCAACGCTTGGATACCAGTATGCATCCGTAAGATACGCAAAGGCATCTGCATATATTCCCGGATGCTCAAGTCCCAGCTCTACCCACAGCCTTATAAAGCTCATCGAATCTTTTTCAAATTCTTCGCTGTTAAATTCCAGCTTTACTGGATCGGAAATTTCCGGTATATATTTACTCCATGCATCTTCAGGAATGTAACGTCTTATTATTTCTTTCTGCTCTTCTGTCACGCTCTCAGGGTCGGTATTTATGACGCGCACTATTTGCTGCATAGGAACACTCAGCATTTCTTTCGCCGGTCCCGGAACAATATTAAGCGCTCCCGATATAGGTCCATAGAACAAAATAAGTGCTATCACTGTCGCCAAAAGAGCAGACCCTATTTTTACTAAATGCTTCCTGCCTATCCAAATAAGGAATGGAACGGCAATTATCAGCATGTATATTCCCTGATTTCTCATTAGCGCCATCATAAGTGCCGTTATTACATATCTTATAATCAGCCATGGACTGCCTGCAAACCTATCCGGATCTTTTATAAAATCTATGGTAAACATAATTAACAAAAGCAGAAAAGCACTGAACAGTACATCTTTGGTAGTTGCAAAAGCAAATGCTTGTATTATTGGGTTTAATGCCAGAAAAAGCATAGATATGATTATTAAAAGCTTCGGTATACGGTATCTGCACATAAATACGCTTACATATGCCAATGCCCCAGCAAAAATTAATGCCTGTATTACTGAATATATCAGCAGTCCTGCCTCATATGAGCCAAATAATGTATTACCTATGTTAAAACATAACGTCAAAAACAAAGTGTGCACAACCGGGTGATGTGCATTTAGCTGCCCATCTACCAGCAGTTGAGCCAGCTGTACCCCTCCATCATAACACATATATCCCGGAAACAGTGCTAAAAAGGCAGGTATCCATAAAATAAGTATAAGTCCAAAAAATATAAAAAACATTCTCTTGCCCGGCTTTTCGAGCCTGCCGCTGAGAATTTTACATTTGTCTAACTTATATAACCAGTTCTTTACATATGGTGCAATTACAAATAGTATACGCAAAATTGCCGCTATTACAAGCGTCATGGCTATAATGTTTATATATAAATACAACTCATGAAGCGGCACGGTGCCAAGCGCTGTAAACGCTGCACCTACACAGGTAAAGGCCGCAAATATTCCGCCAAATACTCCGCATATTACCACGTCGCGAAAGCTTATCGATATAAGCGCTGCCCAAAACATTACTGCAAATATTATAAACCACAGCAAAGAAAATACACTTGCAGAATTTATCAGCGGCCCTGAGCTTGTTATATAGCCAATGCTAAGCCCCGCCGTACTGAAAATAGCCATCAGAAAGCTTATTATAGGCACCGCTATATTCTTGGCTCTCACCTTCGCCGTCTGATTATTGCTCTCCATATTGCACCTCATATATCTTTCTGCTAAAATCCGGTTCATTATTTATCTTAACAAAGCTACATTCACTGCTGTTAAACCCATCAAGCTCTCGTGGAGTCAAAATATATTTTATACCGAGTTTCTCCAAATCATCTACATTAAGATTAAGCTGTATTAAATCAGGCTGAACAAGTTCAATAGTAGTAGGTGTATCCTTTATAAGACTTATTGATATATGCGCATACCTATTATATATTTCTTCATACTGCCCAGACGGATCTATTTTCGACCACATTTCTGTATTACAGTAAGTATTTGTTGAATTTATTACTGAACCACCGTTCATTGCAATAAAATTGCCTTCTACCCACGAACCGCTCTCCGCTATCCATATCCCGCTGTCGGCCTGCTCTATCTGACGTATGGCCTGGCTTAAACGATTATCGTCTATTACATCAAGGCCGCTGCGCACCGGATTTACTAATCCTCCTACAAGTAGCATTATAAGGCACATAGCGGCACCAAATGCCGTCTGCATACGCTTATTCGTGCGCAATGCAAGGAAAAACAACACTGCAAGTATTACTATGCTTATGACAATATATAGATAGTTAAAATATTCTCCATAAGTTAAGCGTTTGCTGTAATATGTCATTGCCACTGCAAGAAGGGCAGCTAAAGGCAACGCCGCATACATCTTTATGCCAGATTTACGTATAGCGATTGAACGTACCAGCATTATTACATTAACAAATGATAACGCTATTACCGTACGTATTGCCTGTGAATTGCTGAGCAGAGTGATTTTTGCAAGAATTTCTGGAAATCCAAGTACGACGTATATTCCGAAAAATACCTGCAGCACCCACATGAAAACAAGAAGCTTGTCCTTTGCCTTATCCTTAAACAGTACCAGCAGTGATAATACGGCGCCAAGCGGAAAAAGACTGTAGAAGCTTGACATCTCCGACTGATTAGAAAGCAGTCCTGTATCGTCAACTGTCAAAAACACATTGCCCGGATATTTAAACAATAGCGACAAGCCATCGCCGCCTATCTCAACTCTATGTCCAGGATAAGATGAATTCATTACTGCCTGTATAGTGTCCCACGAGCGGAGCAGTATAGCTATAATGCAAATACCCATTACTGCCACACTGCCGGCTATTATTGGTATATCCTTTCGTGCGCTGAATTTAAATTCCTTACGGCGTTCTATTATTACCCATATGCCGATAAGGAGAAATACATAGAAAAACGGTATCTGCCATGCCGGGTACATCACCATTAAGTAAGACCCGCCGGCTATAATAAAGCCCAAGCCGCAGAGTATCCTC